>SCTA01000040.1 GCA_004322275.1 bacterium | reverse complement strand
TTTGCCGCTCATCAATCGCAAAACCTCGACGTAGAACAACTACGCCTGCGGTTTTACTCAATCTTCGCGACAAAATCGCTCTCAAAATCCGGCGCGATTTCCGAAAGGCCTATTTACGGACAAGCCCTAAGATAAAATCCATCATAGCAGTTGGCCGCCGGGCGTTAAAGAGTGGTCGAACGCAAGCGGGCGTATGTGCTATATTACTAAGTCGGATTAAGAGCGCCACAACCTCCTGAAAAGGTAAACTTTCGGAGGTACGCCGGAGGTAACAGATGTCGGATTCGTCCGGAGGGAAATCCCGCAAAAGCGCCGTTAAAAGACGCGGCAGAATCAACAAGCGGGGCTGCCTCTTTTTGATTTTCGTAATAGTCTTCATGCTGGCCGGAGCGGGCGGAGCCCTCTGGTACTTCAAGCCGGACCTTTTCGGCAAGGTGAAGGGAGAGGTCACGCGCAGGGTCGGCGAGGCCGCCAGCGCCCTTCCGTCGATAAAGGAAGGGAAAAGAGACAGCGTGACGCTCTACTTCGCCGATCCGAAGTGGACGAAGCTCGTTGCCGTCAAAAGGCCCGTAGCCTCGCATGGCGATCCGGCGGTAAGGGTGCGGAAGATTATCGAGCTTCTCACCAGGGAAGGCGGTGCCGGGACCGCTCCCCCTCTGCCCTCCTCGGCGAAGCTCAAAAACGCCTATTTCGGCAAGGACGGCGTAATCGTAGTGGATATGGAGCCCTCGCTGGACGAAATCTCCTCCTGGGGCGTTTCGGGAGAGCTTCTGGCGGTCTACTCCATCGTAAACTCCGTTGTCGAAAACGTGGAGGGGGCGACGAAGGTGCGGATTCTGGTCGACGGAAAGCCCAAAGAGACTCTCGCGGGCCACGTCCTTATCGAAGAGCCGCTGTCGCCGCGGCGCGACATTTTCTAACAATACGGCAGCAATAAAGGTTTTCTGGCATGGCTAACCCCAAGATGGAAAAGATACGCAATTTTGGAATCTTCGCCCACATAGACGCGGGCAAGACCACGATTTCCGAAAGAATTCTCTATTATACGGGCCGCATTCATAAAATCGGCGAGGTGCACGAGGGCGCCGCGGTGATGGACTGGATGAAGCAGGAGCAGGAACGCGGAATAACCATCACCGCCGCGACTACCCGCGTCGAGTGGAAGGGGTTCGACCTCCACCTCATCGATACTCCCGGCCACGTCGATTTTACCGTGGAGGTCGAAAGAAGCCTTCGCGTGCTCGACGGCGTGGTGCTCGTAATCGACGCCGTTGCCGGCGTGCAGCCCCAGACCGAGACGATCTGGCGGCAGTCGGTCAAGTACGGAGTCCCCAAGATAAGCTTCATAAACAAGATGGACCGCACCGGGGCGGATTTCGAGCGGTCGATGAACACCCTCGCCGACAAGCTCGGCGCACGCACCGCGCCGCTCTGCTGGCCGATGGGGGCGGAATCCTCCTTCCTGGGGGTAATCGATCTCCTGAGCGCTGAGGAGCTCACCTGGGAGGAAAAGACGCAGGGCGCCGAGATGAACCGCAGGGAAATCAGCCCTGAAAATCTTCCGCTTCTGGAACACGGCAGGGAAAAACTTCTTGAGGCTCTCTCCGATTACGACGACTCGATAGCGGAGGTTTTTCTGGAAGGGGAGTGGCCGGGAGCGGAAAAGGTAAAGGCTTCGGTGAGGAAACTAACGATTGAGGCCAAGATTGTCCCGGTGCTTTGCGGGACGGCCCTCCGCAACAAGGGCGTGCAGCCCCTTCTTGACGCCGTGGTCGATTACCTGCCTTCCCCGGCGGAAGCCCGGCCGGTCACGGGAGTCCACCCCAAGACGGGCGCCGAAGAGATACGCAAACCAAAGATCGACGAGCCCTTCTGCGCGCTGGCCTTCAAGATACAGCAGGACGCGGGCAGAAAGCTCACCTATATCAGGGTTTACTCCGGCTCTTACCACGGCGGAAGGCTCTACAACGCCACCCGCGACAAGATTGAAAAGCCCGCCGCCATACTGGGCGTCCACGCCGACAAAAAAGAGCGCGCCGAAGAGGCCGTGGCCGGAGACATCATAGCTCTCACCGGCCTAAAGTGGACGATGACCGGAGACACCCTTTGCGATCAGGAGCATCCGCTCCTTCTCGAAACCATCGCCTTCGCCACTCCCGTAATCAGCATGGCCGTGGAGCCGAAAAAGACGCAGGACGAAGACAAGATGAACGAGGCCTTCGCGCGCATCGCGGAGGAAGACCCCACCTTCCGCTTCGGGGTGGACGAGGAGACGGGGCAGACGATAATCTCCGGCATGGGCGAACTCCACATCGAAGTTGTGCTTTCGAGGATGGAGGAGGAGTTCAACGTAGGGGTAAACGTCGGCAAGCCGCAGGTCGTCTACAAGGAAACCGTGCTGGGCGAAGGCGAGGGAAGGGTGGAGTTCGACAGGACTCTCGGCGACAAGCGCCACGCCGCCGCCGCGACAGTGCAGGTGAGGGCGGCCGGAAGAGGCGTGGGCAATTCCATAGAGGTGGACCCTTCGGTAGACCTTCGCTGGCCGCAGTTCTCCCGCATCATCCGCGCCGGGGTCGAGGAGGGACTTTACAGCGGGCCTCTGGGCTACCCGGTCGAAGACGTGGCGGTGAAGGTTCTCTCACTGGAGGGGGAAGAGGGGTCGATAAGCGAGATGGCGGTAAAGGTCTCGGTGGCGCAGTCGCTCGGCGAGGCGATGAAAAAGGCCCGCCCCGTCCAGCTCGAACCCCTGATGGAGGTGAAGATCACTGTTCCCGAGGAGAACCTCGGCGAGGTGATAGGCGATCTGAACGCCCGCCGGGGCGAGGTGCAGGCGGTGGAATCCCTCTACAACTCCGCCGAGATAACCGCCTTCGTTTCCCTTCGGAGGATGTTCGGGTATTCGACCGATCTTCGCTCCGCGACGCAGGGGAGGGGGGTTTTTGCTATGACTTTCAAACGCTACGACGTCTCGGGCGGGTAGGAGACTGTCTAAAACTGCTGCGAGCCCCATTTTCTTCGTCGCGTGCTCACTCAACGCTCGGCGTATTAACGATACTGCCTCGCGTTTCGTTGCGCGGCTCCTCGAAACCGGGGCTTCTCGCAACGTTTTAAACAGTCTCCTTGTTTAGGGTAAAACCGAAAAAAGAGGTTGACTGAAGCTCTGAGAGAGGGGCGTTCTTCGCCTGAATCAGGGCGTGAAAGGATTCGCCCATGCCGGTTCCCGGCATGATGAGTTGCCCTATCGCCCTGCAGGTTTCGATAAGCTTAAGCTGGTCGCTCTCTTCCCTCTCGATCCTTTCGGCTTCCTCCAGAAGCCCGAAGGAAAAGAGGAAGTCGCGCTGGGTCATGAGTTTTGAGTTTTCGAGGCCAAGGCTCTCCCCCACCTCGATGAGCGAGGTGAAATCCACAGAGGCGGTGAGGTCGGCCGAGCCTGGGCCGGAAAGAAGATCGTCGAGATGGCGGTGCTCCCGAAAGCCCCTTATCGTTCCCCTGGGCCGGTGGGGGCCGTAAAGTTCTCCGGCCTCGTCGCCGTAATCTATGGTCAGGATATAGCCGCGGCCGATCTTTGAAGAGGTTTTTTCGAGCCAGCGCGGTATTTCGGCGCAGATTTCGACCTCCCAGCTTTCTTCGGCGGAGGGTTTGGGGATGCGCGCCGGTATGGCGGAGGCGTCGGCGGGGCGGCTCGTGAAGGCGAGACTCCCGTCAGCTTCGCCTACGATAATTTCTCTCGCCTTGCCGCCTTCGAGGATGAACCTTCTGACCGGAAAGGCGTCGAGAAGCTCGTTGGAGAAACAGACGCCCTCGTAGCCCTGCACAGCTTCGGCGGAGAGTTTTTCACGATGGCGTTCGAGGACTTTTTTCTGACGTTCACGTAGCGCGGCGCTCGCATCCTCGGGAACGTAAACGGCGCGCCTGTAAAGATCGGGGTAACGCTCCCGAAGAAAGTCCAGTATATCGAGAGCGAGCTTGCCTTCGCCGGGTCCGCCCTCCACGAGGTGAAAAATTTCCGGCGAACCGAGAGCCGCGTCGGCGGAGACGATGAAGCGGGCTACCCCGGAGGCGAAAAGGGCCGAAACGTGAGGCGAGGTGGTGAAATCGCCTTCGTCCGAGCCGATTTTGACCCTGCCCGAGGAGTAATAGCCGTAAGAGGGGTGGTAGAGCGCCCACCTCATGAACTCTTCAAAGGAAACCGGGCCATCCCGCCGGATGCGCTCCAGCAGAAGTTCCCCGAGGGGTGTGGTCATTTTTTACTCCTTTAAGTGCGTTCCTTTGGAGGAAGAAGAGTACCTCTTAGCATGGGGTGGCGGTCAAGTAAACTGTGAGCCGATAAAACTCCTCGAACCGGGAAAGAAACCGGGCGAAAGTTATGGAATGATAGCGGGACCGATAAAAAATCTTATCAGGGAATTCAAGAAGCTCCCGGGCGTCGGAGAGAAGACGGCCACGAGGCTGGCCATGCACGTCCTTTCGAGCCCCAGGGTGAACGCCGAAGGTCTGGCGTCGGCCCTGCTGGAGGTGAAGGACAAGATACGCCCCTGCAAAAACTGCTTTTCGATGACCGAGAGCGAAATCTGCGAAATATGCTCCTCGGGCCGCCGGGACAGGGGCATCATCTGCGTGGTGGAGGATCAGGTCAGCCTGGTTTCCATTGAAAACGCGGGAAATTTTTTCGGCCTTTATCACGTGCTCGGGGGAAGGCTCTCCCCTATCGACGGAGTGGGTCCCGGCGAGATAACCGTAGCCCAGCTTGTAAAAAGGGTCGAGTCCGGCACCGTGCGGGAGGTGATTCTGGCGACCAACCCGAGCGTTGACGGAGAGGCCACCGCCCTCTACGTCAAGCGGGCGCTCGGGTCGCTGAACGTAAAGGTTACGAGGATCGCGCGCGGCATTCCAATGGGCGGAGACCTCGAATACGCCGACGCGCTTACCCTCGGGCGGGCTCTCGACGGCCGAAGCGCTTACTGACGGAAACTCAAAGCGAAATCATGGAAACGCCCAGAGACAAAGAAGAGCTGAGAGCGGAAGTAGAGACCCTCGCGCGAGATATCATGCTTCTCGTGCGCACCGTCGCCATCTATCCTCAGGGGCATCCCCAGATGAACAAGATGGCCGACCGGGTAGTCTCGTGGTCCGGGCAAAAGGGTCACGAAGACCTCTCCATAGGCGTTACGAGCAGCGAACTGGTGGTGGGAGGCGAATTCTTCGGGGGCAAGGAGAGCCGCGCCGAGCTTCTGGCCAGATTCCTCAATTCGAGAAAGATAGCGAGAATTTCCTTCGGTCCCGGCCTCTCTTCCTCGGAGGTCTATCTGGTCGCCGCGAGGCTGGGCGACAGGAACATAGCCGGGGAAAACATAATCTCGGCGCTCGAAAACGACGGGGTCGTGAACATCCAGCTGGTTCCGCTCGACCTCGGAGCCATTCACGACCAGATGACCCTCGAAGCCTCCGAAAGCGTCGGCGACGAAGAGGCCGCCCTGAAAAAGCGCCGGGAGATGTGGCTTTGGCTCCAGTCCGAGAGCGGAAGCCCCAAGGACATGGCGCGGGTGCTCTCCTCGCCGGAATTCTGGCAGACGACCTTCGACGGCGCTCCGGAAAGCTTCAGGGAACTTAGCCAGATCTTCGCCCGCCTCGGCTCCATGCTTGACAGGGCTCTTCGCATGATACCCGAGGACAGGCGCGAGGAAATAGGCCAGCAGCTTGCCAGGCTCGGCGCGGGCCTCGATTCGGAGCACCTCGCCCGGCTGGTAGACGTGCTCCTCTCCGACTCCACCGGCACCGGCGAATCCCTCTCCTTTCTGATGCAACTCGTTGACGGGGAAAAGATGGCCGATCTCCTCGCCGGACTCGTCTCCCTCGGCGGCGACAAAGAAGCCAGAATCAGCTCCTTCGCGAAGTCTTTTCTCGGCAACGACGCCATGCTCGCAATCGCCGCGCTCGCTGGGGATAGAAAACAGAGCGATTCTTCCTCCGGCTACCCTTCGGAGGTCTGGGAGTGGGTCGAATCCTTCCTCGTGGACTTCGACGAAAACAAGTACATGGGGAAGGGATACCGTGAGACCCTGGACAGGATGGCCTCGCGGCTTAAAATAGAGGGAGAAAGGGGCGCCGCCTTCGGAATGTTCGAGGACGCCGAGATGCACCTCGACCACGTAATGATAGGGATATCCCTCTACAACGTTCAAGGCAGCGAATCGCAGCTGGCGGAACGCATCACCGAGCGCCTCGCCGACATGGACAGCTTCGGTATCATGAGCTTTCTCGAAATGGTGGACAACGCCGTTCCCGACGCCCTGGTTGGGAGGAACGACGTTATGGAGATCTTTTTCCGCAAGGTCGTGCCCGATATAAAAGACTACGCGGTAGATACGAAAAGGCGCGTGATAGGGTTCGCGGCGAGGCACGAGTCCGAGATACTCGAAGTGGGCCTTCGGACCCTCCTCATGGAAGAGCGGCTTTCGGTGCGCCGCTTCCTCGTCGAGCTGATGTGCCACTTTTCCAGCAATTCCGCCCCCGTGATTGTGCGGAAGGCGCGGGGGAGCATTTGGTATTTCATGAGAAACTGCATGATAATCCTCGGAAGAATCGGGGATCAGAGGGCGTTTCCCTTTATAATGGCCCA
Source organism: bacterium (assembly GCA_004322275.1). Taxonomy (NCBI): domain Bacteria; species bacterium. Next base: position 128,477 of record SCTA01000040.1, on the reverse strand, counting down.
ACTCGACCACGAAAAGCCCCAGGTCAGGAGAGAAGCCCTGCGCGCGATGGCTTTTATGGGGGAGAGAGGGTTTCGGGCGCTACAGAACTTTCAGTTTGAATCCGGCAGATTCCTGGAAGAAAAGCAGCTTGCCAAAAGCATCTCCGACAGGATGAAGTACAATTGAGCGCGGTAGACGAAAAAGCGATTCTCGGAAGGTTCATGCTGGAGCTTGGCAGGCTCTATCAGGCCTACCGGATGTACCCCTCCGGCAATCCCCACGTCCAGACGGCGGCGGACAGGTGCGCGGAATGCCTCCGGGAATTTCAAAAGCCGATACGAATTTCCCGCATGGGCGAAGAGGTGGTCATCGAAAACGAAGTCCTCAGCCCCGTGCCCAAGCAACTCGAAAAGATACTCGAAGCCTTTAAAGCCATGCAGTGGGACTCGGTGCGCTTTTTGCCGGAAATAGGAGTTCGCGGCTTTCTGGAAGTCATGCTTCGCCTCAAGGAGGGGGAGCCCGGCTCCTTCAGCACCGTCGGTTTCGTAGCCGGGTCAATAAACCTCGACGAAGAGGACGAGGAAGAAGAGAAGGGGCTGAACGCTCCCACCGGCTACCTGACCCTTATGCCCAGGGTGCAGGAGATGATGTCCGACATCCGCGAAGGGCGAAAGGGCGCCTGGGTGAGGGCGAGAGAGATAACAAGGCTAATTTCCGGCCACGTTATGGCGGGTCAGGACATTTTCAGCCCCATAATGGAGCTGAAGGATTACGACGAATACACATTCACCCACGCGATGAACGTCGCGGCGCTATCCATCGCCGTCGCGAGAAGAATGGACCTTCCCGAGGGGCTCGTGGACGCCGTAGCCATCGGCGCCATCTGCCACGACGTAGGCAAGGAAAAGATTCCGCTGGAGGTGCTCCACAAGCCGGGAAGGCTGAGCGACGAGGAGCGCGAGGTAATAAACCGCCACCCCGTGGACGGCGCCGCCATAATCATGAACATGAAGGGTGAGATGTCGCCCATAGTGCCGGTCATAGCCTTCGAGCACCACATGAGGGTGGACGGAAGCGGTTACCCGAAACTGCCGGTCCAGTCCACCCCGCATCCCGCGGCTATGCTGGTGGCGGTTTCCGACACCTTCGACGCCATTCGCACAGTCCGTCCCTATCAGCCCAGCGCCTATACTCCCGCCGGGGCGATGAGCGTCCTCATTAAGGAGTCGCGGGCCAACAGGCTTCACCCCGTCTTCGTGTCGGTCTTCGCGAGGCTCACCGGCGTGATAGTGCCCGGCAGGCACGTTAAGCTCTCAGACGGCAGCCGCGCCGTAGTCCTCGCTGACGGGGAGTACGACGCCCTCCAGCCCCTGATCGAAATCGCGGACGGAGGAGAGATAATGGATCTCTCAATGCCCAGGACTCCCGATATAGAGTCGGTCGAAGATATGCTGGATGAATGAAAATCGCTTTTTAGCTTTATATTAATCCGCCTGACGTGGCGACATCTCTAGCGGAGGATTGACATGGCTAAGGAAGGGAACAAAAACGGACTGCTGGCTTTCTTCGGCATGGAAACCGTCGGGAGAGCCTGCGAAACCTTTTCCTGCCTCTTGCCGGTCGCGGCGCTGATGGTGGTGGCCCTGGGATTCATCTCCTATCTTTTCAACCGTTCGGGGCTGGTTGACCTTTCCGTTGGAAATTTCTCGGTAGCTATAGCCATCGCCGTTGTTGTAAGTTTTTTTACTCTGGCCCGCCTGCGGGTAATGAACCTCTACCCGGACGAAGGCGACGAAGACGAAAACGCCGATTGAGGGAACGATGGAAATAAGAGAAGAGCTGGACATACTGATCAGATCGCGTCAGCCTATCATCTCGCTTGTAACCGGAGAGGAGGCGAGGGCGAGGGACCTTGTCAAACAGGTCGCGGGGGATCTTAAAAACAGAGACCTCTTCGTCTGGAACTCCGTCATGGGTTTCCGCAGGGAGGGCGAGGGGGCCAACCCGCTTGAAGAGGGAAGGATGGACCCCCTCACGGCCCTTCAGAGGATAGAAGCCTACAAGGGCGAGGGCATCTTTCTCATCCTCGATTTCCACCCCTATTTCGAGGAGCCCGTCGTAGTGCGCATGCTACGGAATCTGGTCTACTCCCTCCGGGCGAGCCGCAAGACGCTTATTCTCCTCTCGCCCTTCTTCAAACTCCCCCTTGAAGTTCGCGACGACGTTCCTCAGGTCTTCTTGCCGCTCCCGGATTACGACACCCTTTCAAATCTGCTCCATACCCTCTGCGAATCGCGAGGGGTGAAGGTGGACCTTAACAAGGAGTCGGAGGAGAAACTGGTCAAATCAGCCCTCGGCCTCACGGAGAATCAGGCGAGGGGGGTTTTTCTGAAATCCGTCCTCAAGCACGAGGTCATCGACCAGTCGGCGATAACCCTGGTCCTTTCGGAAAAGCAGAAGATAATCAAGAAGGACGAGGTGCTGGAGTTTTTCCCCACGCGGGAAAAGATAAGCGACATCGGCGGGCTGGACAACCTCAAGGAATGGCTGAAAAAGCGCGACAAGGCCTTTTCCAGCAGGGCCAAGGAATACGGCCTGCCCGACCCCAAGGGGATACTGATAATCGGCGTGCAGGGCACGGGAAAGAGCCTCACCGCGAAAGCCACTTCCGCCCTCTGGCGCCTGCCGCTCCTGCGCATGGATCTCGGCAAGGTCTTCGGCAGCCTCGTGGGCGAATCCGAGGAGCGCATCAGAAAGGCGCTGCTTCTGGCCGAGGCCATCTCGCCCTGCATCCTGTGGATCGACGAGATTGAAAAGGCCTTCTCAAGCGTCGTCAGCGCCGGGGATTCCGGCACCTCCGCCCGCGTCTTCGGCACCTTCCTCACCTGGATGCAGGAGAAGACCAAGCCGGTTTTCGTCATCGCCACCGGCAACGACATAGCCAACCTGCCTCCCGAACTGATGCGCAAGGGGCGCTTCGACGAGATATTCTTCGTCGACCTTCCGAACTACGAAGAGCGCGTCGAGATCTTCCGCGTCCACCTCTCCAAGGTGCGTCCCGTGGTCAGGAACTTCGACATTCCCAAGCTGGCCGGCGCGACCAGCGGTTTTTCCGGCGCCGAGATAGAGCAGGGGATTATAAACGCCATGTACAACGCCTTCGACGATGGGGAGCGCGAATTCTCCACCGAGGACGTCTGCCAGGGGGTGAAGGAGGTCATTCCGATCAGCAAGCTGATGCATGAGAGGATCGAGAAACTCCGCGACTGGGCCTCCGAGCGCACTCGCAGGGCCAACAAAGACAACAAATGAATCCGGCGGGAATACAAGGAGTGAGCTGATGTCCCACTTCACCAGGGTTAAGACCAGAATCGTCGATATGCTTTACCTCAAGAGGGCTCTTGGCGAACTCAACCTCCAGCACAAGGAGGGCAAGGTAAAGATTCGCGGCTACATGGGCAAGAAGATGGAGGTCGAGCTCAGAATCAGCACCCCGGACGGCTACGACATCGGTTTTCGGAAGGCGGGCGACACCTACGAGGTGGTCGCCGACTGGGACATGATCAAATCCATCAGCCAGGAGTCCTTTATCGCCGAAGTCACGAGACGTTACGCTACCGAGGTAGTCAAAGAGCAGCTCAAGATCGACAACTACACGCTGGTCGAAGAGACGAAGCAGGGAAACGAGTTACACTTAACCATGCGGAGAAGTTAGCGTGGAAGAAATCAAAGTAACAATCGACGAGAAGGGCAACGTCAAGCTCACCGTCTTCGGCGCCAAGGGGCCAAAGTGCCTCCAGCTCACCGCCGAGATGGAGCGGCTCCTCGGGGGTGAGGTCGACAGGGAGTTCACCTCCGAGTACTACCAGCAGGAGACCACGGAGAGCCAGCGTATCAAAGATAAAGCGTAGTGTCCTGATGGAGGATACTATAAACCGGCCTCTCGGGGACCTCCTGGAGGAGATTCTCCACAAGGGAATCCCTGCCTATCCCGATCAGATAAGACGCTACCACGCCTGCCAGACCGCGAACCGCGTAGCGATTCTTCTGGGGGGGCTCGCCCTCGGCCCGGCGCTTCAGGAAGCGCTGAACGAGTGGTCCCTCAAAACCGATTCCCCCGAAAAATTTTCCCTGATGATCGGCCTCTCCCATATGGGGCACCCCGACGCCGAACGCTATTTCCTGCGCTATCTCCCCGAAAAAAAGCCCGAGAAGGTGACGAGAGTAGCCATAGAGGCCCTGAGCAGGCTCCGGAGCGAAAAATACTTCGAGTTTCTCGTAAAATGCGTCGATGACCCCTATCTCTTCCCGGCCGTTGCCGACGCCCTCGTCAATATCGGCGGCGAAAGGGCCGGGGAGCTTTTACTTCCCCACACCGAACGCTGGGAGGGGTTCGAGGCGCTGGCGAAGCTCGCCTATCCCAAGGCCCGCCCGCTCTTTATCAGGGCGCTTCGGCAGGGGCCGCCGATGGACGCGGCGGCGGCGACGGCGCTGGGAAAGATCGGGAATCCGGAGGACGGCGAGAGGCTTTCGCCGCTTATCGGAGGCAAAAACCACGAGCTTTCGAGAGCCGCCTTCATCTCCTATGCGAAGATGGGCGCTCCGCAGGGGCCAGAGCCGCTCTTGCGGGTCGCGGCGAAGGAACTCCAGCCCTGGATGGTTGAGCCTCTCAGCAGTCTTGACAGCCCCGAGGTCTACAGCCTCTTCATGAAAAACATGGAGAGCTCAAAAGCGGGGTCGCTGCTGAAAAAGATGGTTTTCTGGAAGCAGGAGGTCAAAACGGAGAATTCCTGGCTCTACAGGGGCCTCCGGAATTGCCAGGATCCGGCTGTCGCGGCCGAGCTGGCCGTGAAACTCCGCCAGAATCCCTCAAAGGCCGAGCTTCGCGCCCTTTTGCAGAACAAAACCCTGTTCACCCTTGAAAGCGCTGAAAAAGACCTCCTCGGCCTCGTTCAAGGAAACGATCTCTACGCCTCCTACCTCGCGACAAGGGGCTGGCTGAATTCCCCCTCGACAAGTTTCATGACAGCCGCAATGAAGCTGCTTCGGATGCCGGGCTACGTCGAGCTGGATGCGGCCACCGCCATAATGGACCCGCAGCACCTGCTGGAATCGCGTTCGGCGGAGCTGAATCCCGTCCTCCTTGTCGGGAGGTTCCTCGAATCCGGCCTCGTCGATCTGCAATCCCTTCAGGAAAAGCTCAAAGAGCGCCTCGGGCAGAAGAAATTTCCCGCCGTCATTTCCCCGAGGACGAGATTCTCGGCGCTGGAGGACGGCGGCTTCGGGCCCTTCCTCGAAGCGCTCGGCAACGCGCACTCCACGATACGGGAGGAGCTTTCGAGGATATGGGAGCTTTTCATCGACATCGAGGACGAGTCGGTGCCTCTGTTCGAGCTTTTCTGGTCGGAATCGGGGCTCCACAGGGGCGGAATTCAGCGTCTCATCATGCGCTCCCTCGATGGCAGCGTCCGCCGGTGGATAGAAGGGAAGGACGACAGGTTCCTCAGCGAGCTTGACTCCGTGGAATCGACGATTCCCCGTGACGGCCCCCTTGCGGCGAGGATTCTAGGTTCATTTTCCTCCGCCAGGGTTAAACTGATGAGCGAGTGCAAGGATATCGTCGTCTGGATGGAGGGCGGCGGGCAGCGCGGCGATATCGTTCTAATCGAGAAGTTGTAATTTGCGAAAGGGTTATAAGTGAATCTGACCATCGACCTCGGCAACTACAACACCATACTCACCTTCGGAGGAGATAACCTCGAAGTGGCCGGTCTCCTGCGCACAGCCGCGAGGGAGCATCCGCTCAGTTCTAACGCGCTGCTGGTTCCCTCCATAGTAAACCTCGCGGGGGAGGGGGTTTTTATCGGCGAAGAGGTCACGAGCGAGGGAAAGTACGATCTCGAATCGACCTTCCGCGACCTCAAGGACCACATCATGCACGCCGCCCCCCTGGGACAGCTTGTCGAGGGCAGAAAGGTGACCCACAAGGAGGCCGCCTCTCTCTACCTCAACGAACTGGTGAGGAGGCTGAAAAAAGAGACCGGCACCTACCTCGACATCGTAATAATCTGCCCGACCTTCGAGGGCGAGGAGTTCGTCAACTGGATCAAGACGGTCACCCTCTCCGACGCCCGGTCGATATCGCTTGTTGACGAAGACACCGCCGTCGCGCTCGGCTACGGGTTGGACCTTTTCAAGGACGACCTTAACGTCTTTTTCGATTTCGGTTTCTCCTCCATCCGGGCGCGCCTCGTCCAGTTCCACTGGCTGGGACGGGAGTCCTACACCGTTCCCGTGGTGCGCGCCTCTGCGATGTACCCGGTAGGAACGGCGGACATAAAGCAGAAAATAATCGAAGAGCTTAACCGCCAGCGGCTGCGGGATGACGGGGGAAAGAAACTCGTCCTCCACGAAACCTCTATGACCGACGAGGAGTTCTACGAGTACGCCCAGCGCGAAGACCTCGGCGCCACCACCCAGAGGCTCCTCGACAGGCTCTGGGAGGAAGCGCAGGCGAGAGGAATCGATAAGGATAGCGTGAAGAAGGTCTGCCTCATCGGAGGGGCGACGCGCATACCCGCCGTCCGCGCCATACTCGTCAAGAATTTCGGGGATAAGATATTCGGAGAGATACCGGAGACAGCGGCGGGGCTCGGAGGCCTCGGCTTTCTCGTAGACCGCCCGGCGGACGACATGATCCGCCAGAGCTATTCGATGAAGGTCAGGGACCCGATTACCGGCCAATACCACCACCAGCTGGTCGTGGAGCGCTACACCCGCTACCCGACGCGCTTTCCCACCGCGCGCTACATCGTAAACACCTATTACGACGGCCAGTACGAGCTTCACCTCCAGCTTTACCGCACCGGAAAATCCACCGAGGACATCGGAAGCCGCGAGATAATCATCGGCGACGACGGCAAGATAAGTTTCGTAACCTCCCGATCCGACGACGTACACGAGCTTATAGCGGAGCCCTTCGTGATACCGCTCAGCCCTCCGGGGAGAGTGGGCGAGAGGCGGCTGCTTCTCGAATTCAAGGTAGACAATTTGAAAAGGCTTACCTGCACGGCCAAAGACCTTAGAGAGGACAAGATAATTTGGGACGAAAAACCGTTACTGACCTTGACCTGAAAAACGCCACCGGCGGGCTCGACCCCGTAAAGGTCGCGAAAATCCGCGTCGTCATGGGCGTTCCCGGACTCGTCATCGGCGTTCTCGCCCCCGTCGTCATCTTCAAGAAGCTCGGCTTTCCCCTCGCCGGGGCTCCCTTCTGGATAGCCGAATCAGTGGTGATCGCCGTTTTCACCGTCTACTTCCTCTGGGTCGGCTACTCCGCCTGGAAAGAAAAACGAGAACTTAGCGCCTGCGCCCCCGAAGGAGCGTTCGAGGAGGGCGACGAAGAGGCCGCCATCGAAGATGAAGCGGATGAAGACGGGAGCGAGTATTAGAGGTTTTGTTTAGTAGCGCAGGACGGGTTTTGCCCGCCCACAACTGCGCGACGACCGAAAAAGACCGGCGCGGCCCTCTCGGTCAGTGTGTCCAGTCAATTAGTCTTGCTTCGGACCCCAACCGTCTACGGATTGCATCCGCCATCTGTGAGAAGTGCGGGCAGGGAAACCCCATCGGGGTGCCTTTGCCTATGCACGATGCAAGAACAACCGCTTCCGCGCCCCGGTCCACAAGCATTTTGGCCCTGGCGACCGCCCTCTTTCCCGGACACCCGCCACAGGACACGAACCCCATGATCTCCACCGGCCCGGTCTCCTCGAACGCCTTTTGACCTCCGGCCGCAACCGTGAAGTCCATCGTTCCGGGGCAAATATCCTCTGTTTGCTGGCACCGGATTATTTCCACCTTCATCTTGCAACCTCCTTGCCTGTTCTTTGCAAACTAGCGCTATTTCAAGTTTTTTTGATGCGCATGAGCGTACTTTGGCTTCGTGTTAAAAAAACTTTTAGTCCGCAGCCGGTTGGGTTGAGCGTAGGTGACGGGGTGAAAAAGCCAGAATGATTCGCAGTTTTGCGAAAAACCTCTTCTCCTACTCGCCGGTTTGCGAAAAGTTCAGTAACTCACCGAAATAACTTAATAAAATAATATTGCCCCGCCGGTTTCAAGTTGACGGGGCTTTTTTAATATTTCGCCAAAATGCGAAACAGCAGTTTTTCAGCCCTTGCACACGACAAGGCATAAGTATCTGTAAATAAAGGATAATAAATTATTAAATGGCGTTTTAAAACCGTGGCACGGCTCTTGTAATACTCCTATAGCGAAAGCGAATGCGCTTGGGAGGAATGAAATTGGCCACGGCGAACTCTTCTACAACCAGCGAAGCAAAAACGGCGAAAGGGGCGGTGTGCCGCTTCTTCGGCCGCGAGGGGTGGTGCGACGTCGGCGGTCCCGATTCTTCGGTTCACGACGTAGAGACGATGGTCCGCTTCTGCAACGGCCGCCACCAGAACTGCTCCCGCTACACGATGCTCGCGGAGAAGTGGAGCGGCATGGCTCCTTCTCCCAAAGAACCCGCAAGAATTTCCCCCCGTCCCACCCTGCGCGGCGCGGCCTCCTCCGAGGTCGCCAGAGGCGTGCTCCAGCACGAGCTTAGAACCCCCCTTACGGCGATTATGTCTTCCGCCGAGATACTGGCCGCCCACCCCGACAGGGATTCGGCCACCCGGCAGAAGTTCGTCAACATCATCCTTGAGGAATCCCGCAGGCTTAAAAAGACGGTTGAAGCGCTTTTCGACGGTTTGGAAGCGGGCGTCGAACCCGAAGAGGTGAAGGCGCCCCTGGAATTTGAGAGAAAAGAAGTCAAACAGGAATATCAAACCAAAGGGAGAGAGAAGATGAGTAAAATCAGCAAGGGCTGGACAGTCGCGCTGGCCGGCACAGGCATAAACCTGGCGCTGGGAATCCTTTACGCCTGGTCGATCTTCAAGGGAGCGATCAAGGCCTCCATCGAAAAGGGCGGAGAGTTCAACTGGGATCTCGCCTCCATCAACGACCCTTACGCCGTCTGCTGTCTGGTCTTCGCCGTAGCGATGATTATCGCGGGCAGGGTTCAGGATCGCTTCGGGCCGCGCCTCACCGCCCTCGTCGGCGGTCTTCTGGTCGGAGCAGGTTTTATTCTCGTCTCTACAACGACCAGCTACTGGATGTGGGTTCTCGGCTTCGGCGGCCTCGCGGGAATGGGCATCGGCTTCGGCTACTGCGCCGCCACCCCGCCCGCCCTCAAGTGGTTTCCCCCGGCGAAAACCGGCGTCATCGCGGGCATAGTGGTCAGCGGTTTCGGCCTCGCCTCCGTCTACATCGCGCCCCTTTCCAACTATCTGCTGAATCACTACGGCGTCCAGAAATCCATGCTTATCTACGGCATCGCCTTCACCGCCGTGGTAAGCGCGCTCTCCATGCTGCTGGTCAACCCCCCCAAGGGTTACGTGCCGGAAGGCTCGATGAGCAACGCTAACGCCGCCGCCACCAAGAAGGCCGCCGCCACCGTGGACGCGACTCCTTCCCAGATTATCCGCACAGTGCCCTTCTACACCCTCTGGACCGCTTTCTTCGTCGGTTCCGGCGCGGGGCTCATGGTTATCGGCTCGATCTCCGGCATGGCGAAAGCCTCCATGGGCGAAATGGCCTTCCTGGCCGTCGCGCTTATGGCGATAGGCAATGCCGCCGGCAGAATCATCGCCGGAATGGTTTCCGACAAGATCGGCAGGGCCAACACCCTTTTTATAATGCTCTCCGTACAGGCAGCCCTTATGTTCGTAGCAATCCCCGTGGTCAGCTCCAAGTCCCCCAGCGCCATCATGCTGGTGCTTCTGGCCTCCGCCATCGGCTTTAACTACGGCACCAACCTGAGCCTCTTCCCCTCTTTCGCGAAGGACCTCTGGGGCCTCAAGAATTTCGGCATCAACTACGGCGCTCTCTTCACCGCGTGGGGCATCGGCGGCTTCGTGATGGGCAGGGTCAGCGAGATGCTGAAGGCCACCACCGGCTCTTTTGACCTCGGCTTCATCACCGCAGGCGTTCTCCTGATGGTGGGCGCCGCCCTGACTCTCACGCTTCGCGACAAGAAGGTCAAGGCCGTCTCCGTCGAAGAAGCGGAACGTGTGGCGAAAGCGGCTTAAATTTGATTTATTAGAGGAAGCCCCCGGGTTACCCGTGGGAGGAGTAAGAGGCCCCGCTGTTAAAAGCGGGGCCTCTTATTTTGTTTGCAAACTTCGTCTTTTCTCCGATTGACTTCGTCAGGCTCGAAAAACGTCCTCGAAATACAAACCGGTATTCCTCCGGTCATTTTTCTCGCCTTCCTCGTTCTCGAAGAAAATACTGTGTTTGCGTTAATCTTGTTCTTGTTCGCTTTTGAGGGCTTCGTGGGCGGCGCGAAGAAGCTGTGCCTCGGCCTTTGTGAAGACCTTTTCGATGATGAAATCCTGCACCTCGAAGAGAGTGCTTCTGCTCTTCATGTCGCCGACGAAGCACTTGAGCATGTCGCGGTCGTAGCGAGTCCAGGCTTTCTCGTAGAGGAGGGGGTTTTCGGCGCTGAGGACCGCCCGGAGGGAGCCCACGCGAATTATCTCCATCGGGAAGAGGGCGCAGGAGAAGGGTTTGTTCTCGTGGATGCCGCAGACGCCGAAGTTGAAGGCGTGGCAGCGCATCTCTACCTTGCAGCAGAGGTTCCGGCCGAGGAGAGGTCTGCATCTGTCGGGGTCGCAGGACCAGGGGCGCAGAAGGTCGGGGTCGAAATAGAGACCGCCGCGGAGTTTTTTTAGCGTCGAGAGGAAGGCGAGTATCTCTTCGCCCTCTTTGATGTCGTAATAGTAGTCTTCCACTTCCCAGGCCATTCCGCCGTCAGTTTCCGGTTTTAAAGAGCAGGGAGAGGTCGGAGGCGGGGGCGGAGTGGGTGAGCGCGCCCGCAGAGATGATGTCCACGCCGGTTTCGGCCACCTCACGAAGTCTTGGCAGGCTCATTCCCCCCGAAGCCTCGACCAGAGCCTTTCCCTTCGCGATTGCAACCGCCTCCGCCATCGTCGGAAGGTCCATGTTGTCCAGCAGCACCGCGTCGGCCCCTGCAAAAAGCGCTTCGCGCAGCTCGTCCAGGTTCGTCACCTCGACTTCGATTTTGAGGAGGTGGTGAGCGCTTTGCCGGGCTGATTTTACTGCGTTGGTTATGGAGCCGGAGGCGCGGATGTGGTTTTCCTTGATGAGCACCCCGTCGAAGAGGCCGAACCTGTGATTTACCCCTCCGCCGACCCTCACCGCGTACTTTTCGAGGGCGCGAAACCCCGGAGTAGTCTTTCTGGTGTCCGCGAGTTTTGCGCCGGTTCCCTCCAGTTCTTTAACCCACTTCGAGGTCATGGTCGCAATGCCGCAGAGGCGCTGGAGGAGGTTCAGCGCGACCCGTTCTCCGGTGAGGAGTATTCGCGCGGGCCCTTCGGCTTCGAGAATCGTCTCGCCGCTCAGTACCTCGTCGCCGTCTTTTTTATGAAGGGTGAAGGTCACGCCGCAAGGGTCAAGAAGCTCGAAGACCCGTGTGAATCCGCGAAGCCCAGCGAGGCGAAGGTCTTCCTTCGCGACCAGAAAAGCGGTCGCGCGCGTCTTCTCCGGCACGGTCGAAAGCGTTGTAACGTCGCCGGGGCCGATGTCCTCTGTAAGGGCTGCCCGAATAACCCGGTCGGCTTCCTGAAAAGGAAATCCCATCACTCTCCCCGTATGCGCCTCAGGTTGGCGCAGAGCTTGGCGATGTTCTCGCTTAGCTCGGCGGCCCTGCCGCGCTCCTTGGCGACTACCTCCTCGGGCGCTTTATCGACGAAGCTGGGATTCGAGAGCTTTCCTTCGACCTTGGCGAGGTCGGCTCCGAGTTTGTCGATCTCCTTGCAAAGCCGCTTTTCCTCCTCGGCGAGGTCCACGAGGCCCGCGAGCGGCACGAAGATCTCGAACCCGGCGGCGACGGCGGCGGCGCACTGTTTGGGCTTTTGCGCTCCCGGAGGTATGAAGCCGATTTTCCCGGAGGAGGCAAGGGCCAGCAGTATCTCCAGCTCGTTTTCCAGAAGCACGGTCAGGGAGGACTCTCCCTGAATAATAACCTCGATCTTTTTAGAGGGAGGGACGTTCATCTCGCCGCGTATGTTCCTGACGGCGCTGACCACCTCCTTCACCATCTCGATGCGCTCCATCGCCTTCGGGTCAACCTTCATGCCGCCGGGTTTGGGGAAGGCGGCTATGACCAGGCTCTCCTCGCGGACGCCCATGTATGAGGGCCAGGGGAGCTTCTGCCAGAGTTCCTCGCTGAGGAAGGGCATGAAGGGGTGGAGGAGGCGCATGGTTCCGTCGAAGACGCGGATAAGGGTCTGCTGGGCTCCGAGTTTTCCCTCCGGGTTGTCCTTCGAGTAGAGGGGGCGTTTCGCCATCTCCACGTACCAGTCGCAAAGCTCGTTCCAGAGGAATTTGTAGACCTCGCTCGCGGCCTCGTTGAAGTAGTAATTGTCGAGGGCCTCGCGCACCCTGGCGGCGGCCTCGTCGAAGCGCCCCAGTATCCACCTGTCGGAGGAGGAAAGCTTCTCGAAGGGAACCTCGGCGGCTTTGGGGTCGAAATCTTCCAGGTTCATGAAGATGAAGCGCGCGGCGTTCCATATCTTGTTGGCGAAGCGGTAGTAGCCCTCGAAGCGGCCCTTCGAGAGGCGTATGTCGCGGCCCTGCGCCGCAAAGGCGACGAGGGTGAAGCGAAGCACGTCCGCGCCGAATTCGTCGATGAGCTCGATGGGGTCGAGGGAGTTCCCCAGAGACTTCGACATCTTGCGCCCCTGCTCGTCCCGGAGGAGGGCGTGGAGGTAGACGTCGCGGAAGGGGACCTCCTTGCGGAACCAGATGCCCATCATCATCATTCTGGCGACCCAGAAGAAGAGGATGTCGAAACCGGTGACCAGAAGGCTCGTCGGGTAGAATTTTTTGAGGGTATCGGTCTCTTCGGGCCACCCCATCGTCGAGAAGGGCCAGAGGGCGGAGCTGAACCAGGTGTCGAGAACGTCGTGCTCCTGCTCAAGTCCCTTGTGGCCGCATTTGGGGCAGGTGTCTATGTCCGTGCGGGAGACCGTCATCTCCTTGCATTCGGGGCAGACGAAAGCCGGTATCCTGTGGCCCCACCAGATCTGCCGGGAGATGCACCAGTCCCTTATGTTCTCCATCCAGTGGTAATAGGTCTTCTTCCAGTGGTCGGGGATGATGCGGGTATCGCCGTTTTGGACGGCTTCCACGGCCTTTTGGGCGAGGGGGGCGACCTTGACGAACCACTGCTCGGAGATGAGGGGCTCTATGACGGTGCGGCAGCGGTAGCAGCAGCCGACGGCGTTCTGATGTTCCTGCGTGGAGACGAGGACTTCGTCGATGGTCAGGGCTGCGACGAGGCGCTCGCGGCACTCGTAACGGTCCATCCCCGCGTAGGGGCCCGCCTCGGCGGTCATGAAGCCGTCTTCGCCTATCACCCTGATGAATTCGAGGTTGTGGCGGTGTCCGCAGCTAAAGTCGTTAGGGTCGTGGGCCGGTGTGACCTTGACCGCGCCGGAACCGAAAGCGGGGTCTACGAAGGAATCGGCAATGATGGGGATGCGCCGCCCGATTACGGGCAGGATCACGTACTTGCCCACGAGCGCTTTGTAACGTTCGTCGTCGGGGTGTACGGCCACGGCGGTGTCGCCCAGCATCGTCTCGGGGCGCGTGGTTGCTACGACTACGAAGCCCGAGCCGTCTTCGAGGGGATATTTGAGATTCCAGAGGTTCCCCTTCGTCTCCTCGTGATCCACCTCGTCGTCGGCCAGCGCGGTCTTGCAGCGGGGGCACCAGTTGATGATGTAGCTGCCCTTGTAGATCAGCCCCTCCTCGTAGAGGGTACAGAAGACCTCGCGGACGGCGCGGGAAAGCCCCTCGTCCATGGTGAAGCGCTCGCGGTCCCAGTCGCAGGAGGCACCGAGGCGCTTGAGCTGCTTTACGATGGTGCCGCCGTAATCGCCGCGCCATTCCCAGACGCGCTCGATGAACTTCTCGCGGCCGAGGTCTTCCCTGGTCTTTCCCTCCTCGCGGAGCCTCCGCTCCACCACATTCTGTGTGGCGATACCGGCGTGGTCGGTGCCGGGCATCCAGAGAGCCTCGAAGCCGTCCATGCGCTTGTAGCGGGTCATCACGTCCTGAAGGGTATTGTTAAGCGCGTGGCCCATGTGGAGAATGCCGGTGACGTTGGGAGGGGGTATCACTATCGAGAAGGGCGGCTTTGCGCTCTTTTCATCGGCGTGAAAATACTTCTTCTCCAGCCACCGCGCGTACCACTTTTCTTCAAAGTCGCGGGGGGAGTAGGTTCCTTCGATCTTGCCCGGGTTAGACATGTCAAATCCTCTGATTAAAACAAAAAGACGCCGGGGAACGGCCCGCCGGTGCGCTCAATGCGCCCATGCAGGCAGGCCTGTACCCGAGGCGTTATTCAGGGCTTGTCCGTAAATAAAACCTTCGTTCTCGCATCCGGCTTTTGGCCCGCTTTTGCCGCTCATCAATCGCAAAACCTCGACGTAGAACAACTACGCCTGCGGTTTTGATCAATCTTCGCGACAAAATCGAACTCAAAATCCGGCGCGATTTCCGAAAGGCCTATTTACGGACAAGCCCTTAAAACCGCTCTGAATTTACTTCAAGGCAGCGCAAAACGCACAGGTAATCCGTTTTTTTGCCGTTACTTCCCGGAGGCGCCGCCCATAGACTCCTCGACGGCTTTTTCCACCGCTTTTCTGATAATCTCCGCCAGCTCGCCGGAATTCAGTGAGGAGGCGACCCCGGAATCGGCGATCGACTTCGAGGCGGCTTCGGCGGCGAGGGCGGCCGCTTTTTTCCAGGGCTGGGCGGCTGCCCCGTCCGTTTCCTGCGTGCCGCTGACAGCTTCCACCGGTTCAAAGGAGAACCCGCCTCTCACGTCCAGAGAGGGGGTGAATTCCTCAAGCTCGCCGAGAACCCCGTCCAGTTCGTCGAAATCGAGCTCATGGGTGTCCGTCGGATGACCGTCTCCCGCTACGGCCAATTCCGGCTCTTTGGCCGGAACCGGAAAGAGTTCCTCAACGGGCAGGGTAAGTTCCTCCTCGGCGGTTTCAAAATCGAAATCCTCGACGAGAACCGCGGACGGTCCTGAAAGGACCTCAACCGGGACCTTCACCTCGGTTTCGGCGGCGGCGAAGTCGAAGGTCTGCTCCGAAAGAGGCTTCTCTTGTGCAACCGAGGCCGCCTCAGCCAGCAGAGATTCGGCGATACCGGAAGGCTCTCCGGAAAGCTCCTCTTCCACGGAGGAGAATTCAAATTCCTCAAGAGCGGGAGGCGCCGTAGCGGGCGGTTCCTCCACGGCGGCGGTTTCAGCCGCTCCCTCCGACAGCTCCTCCTCGATCGAGGCGAAGTCGAAGAAGTCGCTGGCTGCCTGTTTTTGTTCCCCGGCGGCCTTTGCTTCTTCGGCAACTTCCTCTTCCTCGAAGAACTCTTCCGCAAGTTCTTCTTCGGCGGGCGCTTCTGCGGCGAGAATCTCTTCGGCAAGAGCTTCCCCGGCGGATATTTCCTCTTCCCCGGCTGGCGTCTCCACGGCTAGGGCGGCCAGGGGCGGCTCAAGCTCTATTTCGCCGAAGGAGGGTTCTCCCGAGTCCAGAGACTCGATTCCCGCCGCCTCGGCCCCTGCGTAAAGCGTCGCCTCAGCGGGGGATTCAAGCTCGAAGGGTTCTTCGGGCTCCTCCGAGATGGAAACGAACCTCTCCGCCTCTTCTTCCGGTGATTCCAGGGCAACCTGTTCTTCGGCAACTCCGGTTTCAGCGGCTTTTTCTTCCTCCGGCTCCTCCGTATCCGGACCCTTGAAGTAGGATTCCAGTTCGAGCCGGACTTCAGGAGATAAAACGGCGGGAAGCATCTCGACGTCTTCCTCGATGACCTCCGCTTCTTCCGCAGAGGGAGGCGCGGGTTCCCCTGTTTCGGGAGCTGCCTCAACGGCCGTAGTTTCAAGGAGATATTCGAGTTCCCCGGAGGGGGCTTCTTCCTCGATGTTATCAACCTGCTCCGCAAACTCTTCGGCTCCGGCCTCTTCGGCGGGCCGGGCGATCAGAAGGGGAGCAACTTCCTTTTCCTCCGGAGCTTCTTCCGCGACGGCTTCCCCGGCTACTGCCTGAAGTTCCTCCACCGGTTCCGCGAGGGCAAGCTCCTCTTCCTCCCCGACGAAAAGTTCTTCCTTCACGGGTTCGGCGGCAGCCTCGGGCTGGGGCGAGGGCTTCGGGGTTCCGAAGGAGGCTTCGAGATGGGAGTCGAGAAGTTCCAGCGCCCTGGCTTCGTCAAAACTCTCTTCTCCGGCCGCGCCCTCTTCTCTTTTTCCGGCGGCGGGGTACATCTCCTGAAATATCTTTTCGAGATCCCCAATGGAGGGGGCTTCTTCTTCGAGGCGGATTTCGCTTTCAAGGGAAACGGGCTCGGGCTCGGGAGTTTTCGCTTCCGGCGCGGGCTCCTCCTCTTTCGCTTCCTCTGGGGGCGGCGCGGAACTCACTGCCTCGAATTCCTCGAATTCAAAGGACTCCTCAAGGCCCTCCGACAGGTCGGTCTCCATATCGGATTCCTCCGCCGGAGTCGGCGCGGGGGCGCTTGAGGGAGCAATCACGGCAAGGGGCCGGGGTTCTGCCGGAGCAGCCGTTTCGACCGGTTCGCCGAGTTCCAACTCTTCGACGCCGCCCTCTTCAAGGGAGCTTTCGTCGATTTTTCCGAAGAAGGACTTGAGCTCACCCGTGGAGGCGGCTTTTTCGCGGACTGCCGGTTCGGCGGCTGCAACAGCCGCGGCGGCGGTTGCGGCTGCGGCAGCGGGGGCAACTTCCTCAGCCGCCGGGGCTGCTTTCGCGAGACCGAATTTCGGGGGAGAGGAAGGCTGTTTTTTCACGTCTAGACGGTACGCTTCGAGGCCGGGCTCGAACTCTTTCGCCGTGACTATCCAGGCTTCCTCAAGCCGGAGCACCGGTTCGGAGGAAGCGGAGGCCGGTTTTTTTATCACCCAGGTTTCGGGCTCGGAGAGATGCACGGGCAGCGGCGGAGCGGGTTTGGCGGCGGGAGCAGAGGGTTCGACGCTCTTTTTCTCTGCCGGGGGCGCTTCGGTCCTGGGCTCGGAGGGTCTCGCCTCGCCTTCGAGTTTGAGGACTTTTTTCTCAACCGGGGCGACCGGCCTGTCCTGCATGATGGAGTCGAAGGCCTGATCGAAATTTTCCACCTGTAAGCCCATGTCCTCGCGCCGGGTCTCGATTTTGGTGATAAGTATGGACAAGGCGGAAGCCGAGAGAGGGGTGGGGGTCAGATAGGTGTGCGGCCCGAAGTGGGATTTAGCTCCGAGGAGAATAATCGGCAGCGCCGAGCCGTTTCTTTGTGCGCGGATATCCTTCACGATGGTGGCTTCGTCCATCCCCTCGACGACGTTCGGGCAAAGCATCGCGTCCGGGGCTATCGCTATCACCAACTCGCGGGCCTCATCGAAAGTCTTTGCCGTAGAGGTCTCCCAACCGGCGGACTTCAGCGCGACCGAGGCGATTGACGAAAACTTTGCCTCGGGGTCAAGGACGAGAAGGCGTTTGGCCATCGTTACACTCCTGTGCCAGTGATTTAACGCAGTCGCCCAAAAGGGCCGTTACTGCCGCCGGATACGGTTAAGCTCCTAAATTACAACACTTTCCAGGGCTTTGGCATGAAAATCGACTCGTACAGGGTCAGCGCGAACCTGTCGGTCATTCCAGCTATGAAATCCGTGATGCGCTTCTCTGGCGGCGCATCGTATTTTGCGTAATCGGGCAAGGACTCGGGGTTTTCCCGGTAATAGCCGTAAAGCTCTTCGAGAAGCTTTATCGCCTTGACAAAATCCTTGTGGACCTCGGGATTATCGTACACCCGATCATAAAGGAAAGCGCGAAATTCCACCAGAATATCGTTCATCTCCCCGGTAATCGAGATGCAGTCGTAATCATTGCCGATTGTGGTTCCGATTACGTCGGTCACTATCGACGAGATGCGCGAGCCGTGGGTGTCCCCGAGGCGCGTCCGGACCCTTTCAGGTACCTCTGTTGATTTTACCACTCCGGCGCGAAGAGCGTCGTCAAGATCGTGATTCAGATAGGCGGCGAGGTCCGCGACGCGGACTACCTGGGATTCCAGGGTTCCGAATCGCTCCATTATTTCCCCCTTGCCCTTGGAGTGGCCCGCTATCCCCTCCCTGACCTCCTTCGTCAGGTTCAGTCCCTTGCCGTCGCGTTCGAGCAGGTCCACGACGCGAAGGGATTGCTTCGCGTGGTGAAAGCCGCTCGGGCTGAGCCTGTTCAGCACGCTCTCTCCGGCGTGGCCGAAGGGGGTGTGGCCCAGATCGTGGCCGAGGGCTACCGCCTCGGTGAGATTTTCGTTCAGCCCCAGTGCGCTCGCTATGGTTCTGGCTATCTGGCTGACTTCGAGGGTGTGGGTCAGACGGGTGCGGTAGTGATCCCCGGCGGGGGCGAGGAAGACCTGGGTTTTCTGGCTGAGCCGCCTGAAGGATTTGGAATGCAGTATCCGGTCGCGGTCAACCTGCCAGGCGAGACGGATGGCGCAAGGCTCCTCCTCGCGCCGCCTCCCGGCGGTGCCCAGCGAACGCGCCGCTCTCCTGTGGAGCTTTATTTCCTCTTCGGCTTCAAGCCGTTCTCTTATTGTACCCGGCATGAAAACGCAACTTACATGATTTCGCTCGCTTTTTCCAGCATTATGGCTTTAGGGGGAAGGCGGAGCGTGGTATTCTCGCAAAAGCCGCTCAAAACCCGTAAACGAAGTCTCAAAAGGAGTGTCAGACTTGAATCTCAAGGTCGTTACAACCGACGCGGGCGGCACCGGAATGGACCCCGACGTCCTCGTCATCGCGGCCACCCCGGACGAGCTTTCCTGGGCCGGCGACTTGCCCCCCTTTTGCGAAACCCGGCTGGGGAGGCTTGTGGTGGACTTTTGCGTCACCGGCCCCGGCCAGGTCAACACCGCCTACGCTCTGGGGCGGGTTCTGTCCGGGCTGACGCCGCGCCTCATCCTCTCGGTCGGAATAGGGGGGGCGTACCCCTCCAGCGGCCTTTTCCCCGGCGACATCGCCGTCGCCACCACCGAGGTGGATGCGGACTGGGGGGTCGAGCCGATACCCCCGGAGATTCAGCCGAGGCCGATTCTGGTGCCGAGGGTGCGGCTGCCGGGCGCGAACCTTAATTTCTTTATCCCCCTTTCCAAAAGCCACGCAAGGTCGCTGCTCCTGAGTTCCTGCGAATTCTGCAACGCCGCCGAAGGCCCCTTCGTAACCTCCTCCACCGTCACCGCTACGGAAAAAAGGGCGCGCCTGATGGAGGAGCTTTACGGGGCCATCTGCGAAAACATGGAGGGCTATGCCGCCGCGCAGGTGGCGATGGAGGAGGGGATACCCTTCGCCGAAATCAGGGGCATCTCCAACATGGCGGGGCCGCGCGACCTTTCGGCGTGGAAGCTGAAAGAAGCGATAAAGGCTGCGGGAAGGGGGGCGAAGGGGTTTCTCGTCAAGCTGGAGGCGGAGCGCAGATGAAAAGGGTCCGTTTCGGCTTCTCACCCTGTCCGAACGACACCGTGCAGTTCTTTGCCCTTGTCCACGGTCTCATCGACACCGGGGAGATAGTTTTCGAGCCGGTTCTGGAGGACGTGGAGACACTCAACCGTATGTCCCTTTCGGGCGAGCTTCCCATGACCAAGGCCAGCTACGCCGTACTCGGCAAGGTTTTGCCGGATTACTGGTGCCTACGCTCCGGCGGCGCTCTCGGAAGAGGCTGCGGCCCGCTGTGGGTGTCGAAGGGGGAGAAGACGGCGGCGGAACTTGCCGCCCTCCCCATCGCCCATCCCGGCGAGAACACCACCGCGCACCTCCTCCTTTCCCTGCGCCTCGGCGGGCGTTTCACCGGCGTCCCGATGGTCTTTTGCGAGATTATGGAGGCGATAGAGCGGGGCGAAGTCGCCTCGGGCGTGATAATCCACGAAGGGCGCTTCACCTACGAGGGCAGGGGACTCACAGCGGTAGAAGACCTCGGCGAGTGGTGGGAGCGCACGACCGGAGCGCCGATACCCCTCGGGGCGATACTCCTGCGGCGCGATTCGGGTCTCGACCCTCTCCACGTCGAAGAACTGCTCAGAAAGTCCCTCGACTACGGCAGGAGCCACCCCAAAGAGGTCGCAGAATACGTCCGCGAAAACGCGCAGGAGCTTGACGACGAGGTGACCGCCCGCCATATCGCGCTTTACGTCAACGAATTTTCAAGGGACCTCGGGGAAGAGGGGGAAAAGGCCGTTCTCGAACTGCTGTCCAGGCAGAGGAAGCTGGGGTTGATACGGGAATGGGAGGGGGAGGTTTTCGCGCTTAAAGCTGAACCCCCGCCAGCTTCAAAGTTTCGTAGGATGCGTTAGCGAAGCGTAACGCATCCTACATTTAAACTCCGGCCAGCTTCATTCCACCCCAGACGAAAAATATCGAACCGAAGATGAAGAGCACCGCTCCCATCGTCCCGGCGAGTATCCTGTAGCGTTTGTCGGTAAGCACGCTCCGGCCGTGGTGGACGAGGGCGGAGACGAAGGCGTACCAGGCGAGGTCGCCGAGGATGTGGCCGGTGAAGAAAGTAACCGGGGCAAGCGCTCCGGCCCCGGAGGCGAGAGTCATCCCGGAAAGCCCGGCGGTGGCCCACCATACGATGAAGTAGGGGTTCGTGACCGAGGTGACCATTCCTGCCTTGAAGGGGCTCTGGCTTTCTCCCTCTCCGTCGGCGAAGGAGAGGGTCAGGCGGGGAAGCTCGCGAAAGCCGCCTATGGCCATGGAGACCAGCGCGGCCCCTCCCACTACACCCACGGTCCCTATGAAGTATCTCTCCTGAAAGAACTTTCCCAGACCGGCGAAGATGGCGATTACGACCAGTATCTCCACCAGACCGTGGCCCGCCGTTACCAGCGGCCCGGCCCAGAAGCCGCGCCTCGCCGATTCGCGAATCGTCACCGCGAGCGTGGGCCCCGGCATCATCGCCCCCGAGAGGGCGAGGACGAAGGAGCTGGCGAAAACGAGCGATAGGGAATTCTGGGGAGTCATTTTATAAAGCTACCACACCTGCGATTGACACGGCCACTTTTTGGGTTTTATATCAGGTTCTTCAATTTACAAAATACCGGAGTGAAAAAATGGCCCTTTTGACGGGAACGATACGGATACGGCGCTACGAGGTTTCAGGCGCCCTGCCCGGAGATTTGCGCAACGACTTTTACGAGAAGATTAAAAACCACGGTTTCGAGGATTTCACGGATAACGACCCCCGCGAGGAAGCGGTGGGCTGGGTCGCTGTAGACGACATCTTCCTTAGCGGGCCGACCCCCGACCGCTGGCTGATAGGGGATACCATCAACCTTTCCATGCGCATAGACGTAAGGCGCATCCCCGGAGTCATCTTCAAGCGCGAGTGCGAGCTTCTGGAGAAGTCGATAAAGGAGCGCGAGGGGCGCGAAAAGCTCTCCCGCCACGAGCGGCAGGAGGTGAAGGACATCGTCAAGCAGAAGCTATCCGCCCGCGCCCTGCCGACCATCAGGTCGATCGAGATGAGCTGGGATCTGGGGAAAGGCGAGGTCTACCTCTTCGCCTGCTCCGAAAACGTCTCGGGAACCTTCCAGACCCTCTTCGAGAAGACCTTCAACGTAAAGCTCCGTCCCCTCTTCCCCTACGCTCTGGCCCTTCGCGCCACCGGCGACGAAAAGAGTCTGGCCGGGGTAATCTCTTCACAATTCGCCCCTTCGAGGTAAGCTATGGACGTACTTAAAGCAATAGAGGAAAAGGCCTTCTGGGGCCACGAGTTTCTTACCTGGCTCTGGTTTCGGGCGGAGACGGAGGAAAAGGGGCTGAGCGTCGAGGGGATCGGCGAGATATCGCTCTGGGTTGACGATATGCTGGTGCTCGAATCCCTCGAATCCGAGTCGAAGGAAAACATCCTGCGCTCCGGCGACGTTTCCCAGTCCGCCGAAGCCGCCGCAGGGCTTTCGGTGGGCAAGAAGGTCACCAGCGCCCGCTTCGGCCTCCGGAAGGGGGATTTCGAGTGGTCTTTCACCCTCAGCGGGGCGACCTTCGACGTGAAGGGGATGAAGATTCCCGCCGTACTCCCCGACGAGGAGGATGACCCGGTGGAGGGTACGATTCTCGTGCGCCTTGGCCACATCCGCGAGTGCCTGGACGTCATAGACGGACTTTACGCCGAATACGCGAAAATGCGCGTCGGCGGCGGCTGGGAGAAGACGGAGCTGCCCGCGATGACCCTGTGGATTTCGCGGAAAGAGGGCAGGTAAGAAGTACCTTGTTGAGGAAGGGAGGCGTTTGGAGTGAAGGAATTTATCGTGCAGATTCCATACTCGCTGCTGATACCGCTGGCTATTTTCGCGGCCCTGGCTCCCTTTTTCCCGGAGCCGCATCTGGTCGAAAAGACCAGAATGCTCTTCTCCGGCACTTTGAAAAGGCCTCTGGACATCTTCGACCTCGTCTTCCATCTGACTCCAACGGTAGTTCTGGCCGCCAAATTCTTTCTTGAAAGGTGACGAAAGGGCAGGGGCGTGAACTTCGACGAAATACGAAAACTTGCCTCCGGCTACCAGCCCGCGAAGCTGCTTCTCACGGCGGTAAAGGTGGGGCTCTTCGAGACGCTTTCGGAGGGGCAAAAGAGCGCGGGGGAGATATCCTCCGCTTTGGGGCTCGACTCGCGGGCGACCGAAATCTCCGCGAACGCTCTTGTCGCCCTCGGCTTTATTGAGAAAGAGGGCGAGCTTTACAAAAATTCTGAAAGCTCGGCGCGATTTTTCGTGAAACGTTCTCCCGACTACAAAGGGGCGATTATGAACCACATAAACGCCGGGTGGCAGGACTGGGCGGACCTTGAAAAAACCTGGCGCTCCGGCAGCGCCAAATGTTTGCGAAAAGAAGACGTGCTGCCCTCGGACGAAGAGGCGCTAAGCGATTTCATCCTCGGCATGGAGAACATAACGAGGGAGATAGCCCCGAAAATCGCCGCGCTGCTGCCTCTTCCGGACAAAAAGGCGGTGCTCGACCTCGGCGGCGGCCCCGGAAACTACGCGCTGGCTTTCGCGGCGCGGGCTCCCGGCGCGAAGGTCTTTCACTTCGACCTTTCCAGAACCTCGAAGGTCGCCAGAAAATTCGTCGAAGGAAAACCCGGCGCCGAGCGGGTAAATTTCATAGAGGGCGATTTCGGCAAGGACGGCCTCGGCGGCCCTTACGACCTCATCTTCGCCAGCCAGGTTCTTCACATGCTGGGCGAGGCGGAGGTGGAAAAGGTGATAACCCTCTGCGCCGGGGCGCTCTCAAGCGGGGGAGTTCTGGCGGTTCACGAGCACTTTCTCGACGACGGCAAGACCTCGCCTCTTTCCTCGGCGCTCTTCGGGGTCCACATGCTCGCGGCGACATGCTCCGGCAGGAGCTACAGTTTCGCCGAACTGGAAAATTGCATGAAGGTTGCGGGGCTTGTTCCTACGGAGAGGATAACCATTCCCGGCTCCCCGAGCAGGCTGCTTTTAGCAACGAAATAGCTGATATAAAGACACAAAAAAGCCCGTCGTTGACGGGCTTTTTTAATTTACTTAAAGCTTTTCAGCAGCTGCAGCTTCCGCAGGTATCGGCCGCTGATTTGATACTGAAGCCCTTGCGGAAGGGGCCGCTCAGGTAATCGACCTTTACTCCGCCGGTCTGCTTGAGAAGCTCTTTGTCGGCGGCTACCGAGAAACCGCTGTACTTTACGATCTCGTCGTTTTCCTTTGGCTCGTCCAGAGCCATGCCCCAAGAGGGGCCTCCTCAGCCAACTCCGGCCTGATAGAGCCTTACCGTGAGATTCTCTCCCTGGCCCTCGATGGCCTTGAGGAGCATCTCTTCAGCTTTTTGAGTGATTTCGATCATTACTTAATCCTCTTGCGTTGAAGGTAGAGCCAATAATTAAAAGATGAGTTTCACAGTAAAAGGTTACCGTAAAAATATCCCGATCCTACCGATTTTCAACAAAAAACTGTTTAGCGTCATTTGTCCGGCCGATTCTACCACTCGCTTCCCATTTTTTCCATCGTGCAGACCTTGTTTCTGCCCGAGGTTTTCGCCCGGTAGAGGGCTTTGTCGGCGTATTCGATGAACTGCTCGATGGTGAAGTCGTCGTCACTGGTCTTTTCGGAGACGCCGAAGGAGGCCGTTACCTTGACGGTTTTCCCTTCCACGTCGGTCGGAAATTCTTTTTCCTCCATTTTCTCCCTGAGCCTCTCCGCGGAGTTTCTTGCCCCCTCGATGCCGGTCTGCGGAAGGACGACGAGAAATTCCTCTCCTCCGTAGCGAACCACGAGGTCGGTTCCGCGGGCGCACTCAAGCAGCCGTTTCGCCGCCTCTTTCAGCACTGCGTCGCCCGCCCGGTGGCCGTGAAGGTCGTTGATCTTCTTGAAAAAGTCGAGGTCCATCATCACGATGCTTATCGGGGTCTTGTAGCGGGTCTGCATGGCCAGCTGGTACTTCATGAAGGAGGTCATCCTGGAGCGGTTGTAAAGCCCGGTGAGCGTGTCGCGGGTCGCCAGTTCCTGAAGACTTTTTCTGGAGACGTCGAGCTTTTTGTCGATTCTTCTGAGGTAGGCGCTGAAGATGAGGGTAAGCGCGGTTCCGCCGAAGGCGAAGATTCCCAGCATGGTATAAAAGTACCGGCGAAGGGCGGCCCATTCCTCCGAGATGTCGGTCAGGACCATTATCTCCCCAAGCGGTTCTTCCCGTTTGTCTTTGATTACGCTGACGACGGTGAGATATTTTTTGTCTCCGATCCGTAACTCGAAATCCTGTTCCGAATACTCCTCCGGCGGAGAGTATAATTTCGGCAATTCGCCGGGGAGATCGTTTACGGAAGCGGCCATGACGACCCGGTTCGCGAAATAGTCGTAGGGGTAGGTTCTTGAAAAGAGTTTTGAACCCGCTTCGTAACTCTCCTTTGTCACCGAGGTTTTCTTCGACAGAACCAGAGTGATTCCCTTATGGTGCGCCGGATCCGGTTTGACGATCTGGTCGAGGTCTTCTCCGCCTTCGATGTAACCAACCGTATTGCCGTCGATGACCCACGGAAGGACCACCCTGAGCGTCAGTGTCCCCAGAGGCCCCGGTTCCGACCCGCTAGACGTTTCACCCGTTTTCTGCGCATCCAGGAATGAATATCTTTCAATCTTGTCCCCGTAGAGAGAGGGATTGTGAACCCGGAGGTAACAGACGCCGTCCGGTTCGATGAAATAAAAGTGCGTCAGCCTCAGCGGAACCCTGACAACTTCCTGTATCTCCCGGCCCCGCTCCAGAAGGCGCTGCCGGTCGCGCGAAAGCCACGCCTCGCGAAGTTCGCAATCGTCTTTTATGACCTTTAAAAAGGCGGTGATGCCCGCGGTGCTTTTCTCGGCGTAGAAGCGGTAGAGGTTGGCGCGGTTGATGGCGGCCTCTTCGGCTTCGTGATAGATCATTTTGCGATAAACCATGGACCCGGAAGTTATCGGGAAGACCGAGAGGACGGCGAGGGTAATCGTAACCGGGAGCAAAACCCGTAGTCTGATCATCTGCGCTCCGCGTGGAAGGGGGACAACCAAAGACTATTATAAATTACGTGTTTGGCAAACCGCGACGGCCCTGCGTATCCTAAAAATCAGGTACTCTCCTTAACCTGCTTTTCCATTGCGCAAACCCTGTTTCTGCCGGAAGTTTTCGCCCGGTAGAGAGCCTTGTCGGCATGTTCGATGAGCTGCTCGATGGTGAAATCGTCGTCTTTGGTTTTCTCGGAGACGCCGAAGGAGGCCGTTACCTTGAGGGTTTTTCCTTCAACGTCGGTCGGGAACTCCTTGCTCTCTATCTTCCTCCTTGCCCGCTCGGCGAGACTCAAGGCTCCCTCCATGCCGGTCTGGGGCAGCACGAAGAGAAATTCCTCTCCGCCGTGGCGAGACACCAGATCGGTTTCGCGAGCGATCTCTGTCAGCCTTTTAGCGGTCTCACTTAGCACCGCGTCGCCGGCCTGATGGCCGTGAAGGTCGTTGACTTTTTTGAAAAAGTCGAGGTCCAGCATCACTACGCTTATGGGGGCGTTGTCTCTTGTCTGCATCGCGAACTGGTGCTTCATGAAATCGACCATCTTTGCCCGGTTGTAAAGCCCCGTAAGCGGGTCGTGAACGGCCATATCCTCAAGGGCCTTTTGCGACGCTTCCAGTTTTTTGTCGATACGCCTGAGATAAACGCTGAAAAGTATCGTCAGCAAACCCCCGCCCAGGGTGTAGCCGACAACCAGTATCTTGAGGAGATTGAACATGTCCCGTTCTTCGGATGTAACGTTCCGGAGGACAGCGAACTCTCCGACTTTCGATTGAAAAAAGCCTTTTATGGGGGAGGAGGCCACGTAAAACTTTTCGTCACCGATGGTAATCCTGTGCTCGTGGGGCTTGTCCTCCCCCGGGTGGTTGAAACAGGTCTTCAGTTTTTCCGGAAGCACCTTCAGCGTCGAGGCGGCCACGAGAAGGTTCGGAAAGAAATCGTATGGGCGGGAATGGCCGAAGACTTTCATCCCCCGTTCCCACCTCTCCCTCGTTACGTTGCCCTTTTCCACCACTATCAGCGTCTCGGCCTTGTTGTCGTCGTCGACGGGCCGAATGACCTCGCTGATGTCGTCCCCGGCCTCGATGTATCCGGCGATTTTTCCGTCTATTACCCAGGGAAGGACGACCCTCAGGGTCAGGGAGCCCAGAGAGCCCGTCTCGATGCCGCTGGTCGTCTTGCCCGTCTTTTCCGCCTGGAGGAGGGAGATTCTGTCCACGATATCACCGTGGCGCGGCGGATCGTAGACGCGGAGAAAATTCCGCCGCTCCGGGTCGTGAAAGTAAAAGTGGGTGATTTTAAAGTTATATTTGACTTTGTCTTCGAGCAGGAGGGAGCGTTTCAGAAGGAGGTCCCTGTCCTTTGCCAGCCAGGCTTTCTGTAGCTCCGGATCGTCTTTGATTACATCCAGAAAACCCGTCAGGGCGACTTTTCTGCCATCGACGTAGACGTCGAAAACCCGGGTGTAGAACGTGGCCAGTTCCCGGGCGTCGTGATATATCCATCTGCGGTGAACCATGTAACCCGCGGCTGCGGTGATAAAAGCAAGGATCGTTAGTACAACCGCAACTGGAGCCAGAACTCTCAGTCTGATCATCTGCGCCTCCACGGAGGAAGGATGATGAGCAGAATATTATTATTATTTATTCAATCCGCAAATAATCCCCAAAAAACAGTGGAATTCCGTCAGGTCATCCTTTTTCGCGTGACGGTGTCCCTAAGCCATGCCGCGTTGTCTTTTTCCGGATGATCTATGTTGAAGTGGAGCCCCCGGCTCTCCTTCCGCTCTCTCGCGCAATGGATCATGAGTCTGGCGACAAGCGCCAGGTTGCGAAGCTCGATAAGATTCCCCGTAACGCGAAAGTGCTTGTAGTAGTCGTCAATCTCCTCCATCAGAAGGTCGATACGCTTCTTGGCCCTCTCAAGCCTCTTGTCCGAGCGGACGATGCCGACGTAGTTCCACATGAATCTGCGTATCTCGTCCCAGTTCTGGGTAATGACGACCTCCTCGTCGCTGTCGGAGGTCCCGCTGTAGTCCCAGGGGTCGGGCGCGGGTATCCTCATGCCGCCGTTGGACTTGACCCTCGCTATGGCGTCCTCCACGGCTGTCTTCGAGAAGACGACCGCTTCGAGGAGGCTGTTGGAGGCGAGGCGGTTGGCCCCGTGAAGGCCGGTGCAGGCGACCTCGCCGATGGCGTAGAGGCCGTCGAGCGTGGTTTTGCCCGTAAGGCCGGTCATTATTCCGCCGCACAGGTAGTGGGCGGCGGGGACGACGGGGATGGGGTCTTTCGTTATGTCTATGTCGAATTCCAGGCACTTCGCGTAGATGGCCGGAAAGCGCTGGCGTATGAAGCCGGGGTCGAGAAAGGTGATGTCCAGAAAGGCGCAGTCGCTGCCGGTGCGCTTTATCTCGGCGTCGATGGCGCGGGCGACGATGTCCCTCGGGGCGAGGCTCGCCATCTTGTGGTAGCGCTCCATGAAGGTGGAGCCATCGGCGAGTTTCAGTATCCCTCCCTCTCCGCGCACCGCTTCGCTGATGAGGAAGTTCTTCGCGTAGGGGTGGTAGAGGCAGGTGGGGTGAAACTGCATGAACTCCATGTTGCCGACCTCGGCCCCGGCGCGGTAAGCCATTGCGACGCCGTCGCCGGTGGCGATGTCGGGGTTTGAGGTGTAGAGATAGACCTTGCCCGCTCCGCCTGTCGCCAGCACGGTGGCGCGGGCGGTGAAGGGCTCTATCTCTCCGCCGGTGTGCAGTATGTATGCCCCGAAGCAGAAGGGTTCCCCTTCCGGAGGGCGGCGGACGAGAAGGTCCACGGCGTAGTGGTTGTCGAAAAAATGTATGTTCGGACTGTGTTTGGCGGAATCGATGAGAGCCCGCTCGACCTCTTTGCCGGTAGAGTCTTTGGCGTGAAGGATTCTCCTCCTCGTGTGGCCGCCTTCGCGGCCTAGGTCGAATTCGGCGGGGTTTAGCTCGCTTCTTGAAAAGTTGACCCCCCACTTCAAAAGTCTTTCGATCGCCGCGGGGCCGTGCTCGACCACGAAGCGGACCACCTCCTCGTGGCAGAGCCCGTCACCGGCGTTGAGGGTGTCGGAAACGTGGCTCTCGAAGGAGTCCTCCTCGTTGAAGACGGCGGCGATGCCCCCCTGTGCGTAGTTGGTGGAGGATTCGACGCGGTCTTTTTTCGTAATAATCGCCACAGTGCCGTGTTCGGCGGCTTCAAGCGCGAAGGAAAGGCCGGCTATGCCGCTTCCGATGACGATAAAATCGAAACTTTTCATTCGCTTTCCGGTTTAGTGAAGGATTTTCGGGGAGTTCAAGAGGTTGTTGAAACGTCGCAGCCGTTTTTCAACAGGCTCCTGGAGGCTTTTATCGCTCCTTTTGACCCGCCTGTCAAGGCCGCCGGGGTTTGACTGCGCGAAAAATCTTTTGGTGATACGGACTTGCGAATTTTTTTCTTGATTTAACGGGTTGACGCACACAATATCCCCGAATAACATGTAGGCTTGAAGAGGTTTTTATTCCCGATTTCAATTTTTACCGGATAGAGGCGAAGTGAAAAGTTCCAGGATTCTTGAAGGATTAGAAAGGGCTCCCACCAGGGCGCTGCTCCAGGGCTCGGGCATGCCCCGAAGCGAATTCGGCAAGCCGATGATTGGCATCGCTTCGAGCTTCACCGACCTGATCGCCGGTCACGTCTCGATGCGCGACCTTGAGCGCTACATAGAAAAGGGCGTTCACACCGGCGGCGGCTATCCTTTCCTCTTCGGCATTCCCGGCGTCTGCGACGGCATTGCGATGGGCCACGAGGGGATGCGCTACAGCCTCCCCAGCCGCGAGCTTATCGCCGACATGGTGGAGACGGTCTCCCGCTCCCACGCCCTGGACGGGCTCGTTCTCCTTACCAACTGCGACAAGATTACCCCCGGAATGCTGATGGCGGCTGCGCGGCTCGATATACCCGCGATTGTCGTCTCCGCCGGGCCGATGCTCTCGGGAAAACTCCGGGGAAGAAGGCTCTCCTTCGTCCGCGACACCTTCGAGGCGATGGCGAAGCGAAAGGCCGGGGAGATTTCCGAGGCCGAGCTTACCGCCTGCGAGGACGAGGCTTGTCCCGGCTGCGGCTCCTGCCAGGGGCTTTACACCGCGAACACGATGGCCTGCCTTACCGAGGCCATCGGCATGAGCCTCCCCGGCTGCGCCACTGCGCTGGCGGTGAGCGCCAAAAAGCGCCACATAGCCTTCGCGAGCGGCGCTAGAGTGGTCGAGCTGGTCAAGCAAGACGTAACCCCGCGCAAGATTATGGTTCCCGGCGCTTTCGACAACGCGATAAAGGTGGACCTGGCGCTCGGCGGCTCCTCCAATACCATCCTCCACCTCTGCGCCATTGCGCGAGAGACGGGTTACGAACTTTCGATGGACCGCTTCGACGAGCTTTCGCGGACCACTCCGCAGATATGCTCGATGCGCCCGGCGGGCGAGTTCTTCATGGAGGACCTCGACATCGCCGGAGGCATACCCGCAGTCATGTCCAGGTTCGCGGACACCCTCGCGGAAGGGCCAGCCGTTTCGGGGCGCAGCGTGAAGAGCGTGGCGTCCTCGGTGGAGTGGCTGGACGCGGAGGTCATCCGCACCGTTGACGACCCCGTCCGCAAGGAGGGCGGTATCGCCATTCTCAAGGGCAATCTCGCGGGCGACGGCGCGGTGGTGAAGCAATCCGGCGTAAGCGAAGCGATGATGAAGTTCAAGGGCAAGGCAGTCTGCTTCGATTCGGAGGAGGACGCCATGGCCGCCGTCATGGGCGGAAAGGTCAAGGCGGGCGACTTTCTCGTCATACGCTACGAAGGCCCGAGGGGCGGCCCCGGCATGCGCGAGATGCTCGCGCCCACCTCGGCGCTGATGGGGATGGGGCTGGGCGATTCGGTGGCGCTCGTCACCGACGGCCGCTTCAGCGGCGGAACCAGAGGCCCCTGCATCGGCCACGTGAGTCCGGAGGCGGCGGCGGGCGGAGTCATAGCGCTTGTCCGCGACGGCGACCTTATAGAGCTCGACATTCCAGCGAGGCGGCTTAGCCTCCTTGTAGACGACGGAGAGCTGGCGCTAAGGAGGGCACAGTGGTCCGCCCCGGCGCCCAAAAAGCTTTCCGGTTGGCTGGCCCGCTATGCCCGGCTTGTAACATCGGCAAATACGGGCGCCGTTTTGGAGGGCTGATTCAGACCTTAAAGAGAATCAGCCAGATAACCAAAGCGGCCGGCCCGGAAGACGAGTCGGCCGTTTACGTCAAAAGGACAAACTGAATCTGGGCAAGGTAGGGTGTGTTAGCCGCGCAAGCGGCGTAACGCACCATATAACTGATACGAATTTATGGAATGGGCCGAATACCGGAGGGTAAAGTGAAACTGACTGGAGCGGAAATCCTCATCGAGTGCCTCAAGAAAGAGGGGGTCGAAACCATCTTCGGCTACCCCGGAGGAGTGGTGCTGAACATCTACGACGTTCTTTACGACTCCGACATCCGGCACATACTCGTGCGCCACGAGCAGGCCGCCGTACACGCGGCGGACGGCTTCGCCAGAGCCACGGGCAAGGTAGGGGTAGCCCTCGTCACCTCCGGCCCCGGCGCTACCAACACCATTACCGGCCTCGCCACCGCCTACATGGATTCGATTCCGATAGTGGTTATCTCCGGCCAGGTCCCGACGGGGCTTATCGGCAACGACGCCTTTCAGGAGGCGGACATCGTCGGCATAACCCGCCCCTGCACCAAACACAATTTTCTCGTGAAAGACGTGGCCGACCTCGCACGGATAATGAAGGAGGCCTTCTACATCGCCGCCAGCGGCAGGCCGGGCCCGGTGCTGGTTGACCTCCCCAAGGACGTGGTGGTCAGCTCGACGAAGTTCTCTTACCCGGAGAGCGTGAGTCTTCGCGGCTACAACCCCAACTACGAGGGGCACCCAGGCCAGATAAAGAAAGCGGTCGCCGCGATAATGGAGGCGAAAAAGCCCCTTATCTACGCGGGAGGCGGAGTCATTCTCAGCAATGCCTCGGCGGAGCTCACCGCGCTGGCCAAAAAGCTGGACATTCCGGTGACGATGACCCTCATGGGGCTGGGAGGCTTCCCCGGCTCCGATCCCCTTAGCCTCGGGATGCTCGGCATGCACGGCACCTACTGCGCAAACATGGCCGTCACCGAGTGCGACCTTCTCATCGCCGTCGGCGCTAGGTTTGACGACCGAGTCACCGGCAAGGTGGACGAATTTGCGCCAGGGGCCAGGATAATCCACGTGGACATCGACCCCACCTCCATATCGAAGAACGTCAAGGTGGACATTCCGATCGTCGGCGACGTGAAGAGGGTCCTTGCGAAGTGGCTTGAGCTTATAGACAAGGAGAACATCTCCGGCAGGGACGAGGAGATTAAGCCCTGGCTCGACGAAATCGCCGGGTGGAGGGCGCACCACACTCTCTCCTACGAGAAAACCGAGGAGATAAAGCCGCAGTACGTCGTCGAGATGCTCCGGGAAGTGACCGGGGGAGACTGCATAATCTCCACCGAGGTCGGGCAGAACCAGATGTGGGCGGCGCAGTTCTTCACTCTCGACAAGCCGAGGTGCTGGCTGACCTCCGGCGGTCTCGGCACGATGGGTTACGGTTTCCCGGCAGCGATAGGGGCGCAGGCCGCCTTCCCCGGAAAGACGGTAATCGACATCGCGGGCGACGGCTCGATCCAGATGAACATACAGGAGCTTGCCACCGTTGTTCAGTACAAGCTGCCGGTGAAGATAGCTATCCTCAACAACCGCTACCTCGGCATGGTGCGCCAGTGGCAGGAGCTTTTTTACGGCAAGCGCTACTCGCACACGGTGATGGATTACGCGCCTGATTTCGTCAAGCTCGCCGAAGCCTACGGGGCGCTCGGCCTTCGCGCCACCAAACCCGAAGAGGTGAGGGAAGTCATTGAAAAAGGACTCGCCCACGACGGCCCGGTCATAATGGATTTTCAGGTCGCGCGTGAAGAGGGCGTCTACCCGATGGTCCCGGCCGGAGTGGCCTTAAGCAAAATGCTACTCGCATAAGGATATCACCGGGAGTTCGTCGAGCCGGCAAGCTACAAAACGGGGCTCGCAGCAGTTTTGAGAGGATATTGATATGAGGCATACGATTACTGTTACCGTCGAAAACGAATTCGGCGTCCTTTCAAGGGTGGTCGGACTCTTTTCCGGCAGAGGGTTCAACATCGACAGCCTCTCGGTCGCGGAGACGATGGACCCCACCGTCAGCCGGATGACCATAGTGACGAGGGGCGACGACCAGATCATCGAGCAGATAACCAAGCAGCTAAACAAGCTGGTGAACGTTATAAAGGTCGTGGACCTGACGATGGGCGACTACATCGGCAGGGAGATGGTGCTTGTGAAGATGAACGCCAACGAGAAGACGAAGGCCGAGATACTCCGGCTTTCAGAGATCTTCCGTGGGAAGATAGTGGACGTCTCGCCCTCCACCTACACCATCGAGCTCACCGGCGACGACGGCAAAATCAAGGCCGCTCTTGAACTTCTCCAGCCTCTCGGTATAAAGGAGATTGT
This sequence comes from bacterium, assembly GCA_004322275.1. Classification (NCBI taxonomy): domain Bacteria; species bacterium. Next base: position 95,241 of record SCTA01000040.1, on the reverse strand, counting down.
CCGCACCGGAAGGGTGGCTATCCAGCGCGGCTCCGTTTCCGCATAAATTTTTCTGAAAAATATTTCAAGGCTTTGGCCTTCAAGAGGAGCAACCGATGAAAGTTTATTACGAAAAAGACGCAAACCTTGCAATACTCAAGAAAAAGACGATCGCCGTCATAGGTTTCGGCAGCCAGGGCCACGCCCACGCCAACAACCTTCGCGATTCAGGGCTGAAAGTCATTATAGGCCTTCGCCCAGGCTCCTCCTTCGAGAAGGCCAAGGCAGCCGGTTTCAAGGTCTACCCCGTCGCCGAGGCCTCCGCCAAGGCCGACATTATCATGATCCTTTTGCCCGACGAACATCAGGGCAGGATATTCAGGGAGGAAATCGCCGGGAATCTAAAACCCGGCGACACGCTTGCCTTCGCGCACGGTTTTTCAATCCACTTCGGCCAGATCGAGCCGCCCGCGGGCGTCAACGTCTTCATGTGCGCCCCCAAGGGGCCGGGTCACCTCGTCCGCGCGGAATACATACGCGGCGCGGGCGTGCCCTGCCTCGTGGCTCTTGCGGCCGATCCCTCCGGCGATACCCTCGACGTGGCCCTTGCCTACGCCTCCGGCGTCGGCGGCGGCCGCGCCGGAATCATTGAAACGACCTTCAAAGAGGAAACGGAAACCGATCTTTTCGGCGAGCAGGCGGTCCTCTGCGGCGGCATCTCCGCCCTCATACAGGCTGGTTTCGAGACCCTTGTCGAGGCGGGCTACGCCCCCGAGATGGCCTACTTCGAGTGCCTTCACGAAACCAAGCTCATCGTCGATCTCATCTACGAGGGCGGCATCTCCAACATGCGCTACTCCGTCTCCAACACGGCGGAGTACGGCGACCTGACCCGCGGCCCCCGCGTGGTCAACGCCGCCGCCAAGGAGGAGATGAAGAAGATTCTCCGCGAGATTCAGACCGGGGAATTCGCCCGCGAGTGGATACTTGAAAATCAGGCGGGAGCGCCGAAGTTCAAGGCCCTGCGCAGGATGGGAGAAGGCCACCAGATTGAGGAAGTGGGCGGAAAGCTCCGCGCGATGATGCCGTGGCTTGCCCAGAAACGTCTCGTGGACAAGTCGAAGAACTAGGAGCGTAGGGTGCGTTAGGCGTAAGGCCGTAACGCACCGACGATTTATCCGATGTAATGGTGCGTTACGCCGCTTGCGCGGTTAACGCACCCTACGTGCTACGTGCTCGCGACGTTTTTCAGCTGTATATAGGTTTCCATCCTCATAAAGAGAGGAATAAATGGACAAGGTATTCATATTCGATACAACTCTGCGCGACGGCGAGCAATCGCCCGGCGCTTCCATGAACGTAGAGGAAAAGTTCCGTCTGGCGCAGGCTCTGGAGCGCCTCGGCGTGGACATCATCGAGGCGGGTTTCCCCATCTCCTCGCCGGGCGACTTTGAATCGGTGAAGCTCATCGCCGACAAGGTGAGGGGTTTGCAGGTCGCCGGGCTCGCCCGCGCCAGCGTCGCCGACATCGACAGGGCCTGGGAGGCCCTCAAAGGCGGCGCCAACCCGCGCATACACACCTTTCTCGCCACCTCGCCCATTCACATGCTGCACAAGCTCCGCAAGTCTCCCGAAGAGGTGCTGGAGCAGGCGATAGCGGCGGTCAGGCACGCCGTAAAGTACACCACCAACGTCGAATTTTCGGCGGAGGACGCGGGCCGTAGCGACATCGATTTCCTTTGCAGGGTCATCGAGGCGGTAATCGACGCCGGGGCGACCACTGTCAACATTCCCGACACTGTCGGCTACGCGATACCCTCGCAGTTCGGGGAGACGATAGCGGATATTTTCAGCAGGGTGCCGAACATCCACAAGGCGATCATCTCCGTCCACTGCCACAACGACCTCGGCCTCGCCACGGCCAACTCGGTCGCGGCGGTGCAGGCGGGCGCGCGGCAGGTGGAGTGCACAATCAACGGCATCGGGGAGCGGGCGGGCAACACCTCCCTCGAAGAGGTCGTAATGGCCTTTCGGGTCCGCCAGAACCTCCTCGACGTGACGACCTCGATAAAGACCGAACACATCTACCCCACGAGCAGGCTCGTATCCAACATTACCGGCCTCCCGGTCCAGCCCAACAAGGCGATAGTGGGCGCAAACGCCTTCGCCCACGAGGCGGGTATCCATCAGGACGGAATTTTAAAGGACAAGTCCACCTACGAGATTATGACCCCCGAGTCGGTCGGAATCTCCACCAACGAACTGGTGCTCGGAAAGCACTCCGGCAGACACGCCTTCGTGGACAGGGTGAAGGGCCTCGGCTACGAGCTGTCGCCGGAGCAGGTCGAAACGGCGTTTACCGCCTTCAAGGAGCTGGCCGACAAGAAAAAGGTCATCTACGACGAGGACATCGAGGCAATCGTGGCGGAGCGGGTTCTTCGCCTTCCGGACCGCTACCGCCTCGTCTACCTGAACGTCACCTCCGGCACGGTGACCGTTCCCACCGCCACCGTCCAGATGGAGATAGACGGCGTGGTGCGGCAGGAGGCGGAATTCGGCGACGGCCCGGTGGACGCGGCCTTCTCGGTGATAAAGAAGCTCACCGGCAAGCACCCGCGGCTGGAATCCTTCAACATAAGCTCCATCACCGGCGGAACCGACGCGCAGGCGGAGGTTAGCGTCCGCATCGAGGAGAGCGGAGTCATGGCCAACGGTCAGGCGAGCGACACCGACATAGTGGTCGCCTCCGCGAAGGCTTTCGTCCGCGCCCTGAACAAACTGGAACACCGGAGGAAAAAATCCTTCGGTACCTATATGTGATGAGGAAACCATAAGATGGCAATGACCATAACCGAGAAGATTCTCGCCGCCCACGCCGGAAAGAGCGTCGTGGTTCCCGGCGAGATTATAAGCGTCAAGGTGGATATCGCGCTGGGGAACGACATCACGGCCCCCATAGCGATACGGGAGTTCAAAAAGGCCGGTGCGGGAAAGGTCTTCGACAAGACCCGCGTCGCGCTTGTGCCCGATCACTTCGCCCCCAACAAAGACATAGCTTCCGCCGAGCAGTGCAAGATACTCCGCGACTTCGCCCGCGAGCAGAGCCTTGAGAACTACTTCGAGACCGGTGAGATGGGCGTCGAGCACGCCCTCCTGCCCGAGCAGGGCATCGTCGGCCCCGGCGACGTGGTAATCGGCGCCGACAGTCACACCTGCACCTACGGGGCGCTCGGGGCCTTCTCCACCGGCGTCGGCTCCACAGATCTCGCCGCTGCGATGATCACCGGCGAGACCTGGTTCAAGGTTCCCGAGACTATGAAGTTCGTCTACACCGGCAAGCTCGGCCCCTTCGTGGACGGCAAGGACCTTATTCTCAACACCATCGGCAGGATAGGCGTGGACGGAGCCCTTTACCGGGCGATGGAGTTCACCGGCCCGGTAATCGACGCTCTCCCGATGGACGACAGGTTCACGATGGCGAACATGGCCATCGAGGCTGGCGGCAAGAACGGCATCTTCATCCCCGACGCGATAACGAAAGAGTACGTCGAGGGGCGCTTCCGCCGCACCCCCGTTTACCACAACTCCGACCCCGGCGCGAAGTACGCCGAGATCGTCAACATCGACTGCAACGGCCTTCGCCCGCAGGTCTCCTTCCCCCATCTGCCCTCCAACACCCGTTCGGTGGACGAAGCCGGGAACGTGCCGATAGACCAGGTAATCATAGGCTCTTGCACCAACGGCAGGATAACCGACCTTCGCAAGGCCGCCGCGGTCATCAAGGGCAAGAAAGTGGCCAAATATCTTCGCCTCATCGTCATTCCCGCCACTCAGTCCATCTACAGACAGGCGATGAAGGAGGGTCTGGTGGAAATCTTCCTCGACGCGGGCGCGGCGGTCTCCACGCCCACCTGCGGCCCCTGTCTCGGCGGCCACATGGGCATTCTCGCGAAGGGCGAGAGGGCGCTGGCCACCACAAACCGGAACTTCGTCGGCAGAATGGGCTCCCCCGAGAGCGAAGTCTATCTCGCGAGCCCCGCTGTGGCCGCGGCAACTGCGGTGATGGGGCGCATCGCGGCCCCCGAGGAGGTCGCCACATGAAACTCACTGGAAGAGTCTGGAAATTCGGCTCGGACATAGACACCGACGCCATCATACCCGCCCGCTACCTCATCACCAGCGATCCGCTCGAACTGGCCAAGCACTGCATGGAGGACGCCGACCCGGACTTCATGAAAAAGATAAAGCCGGGAGACATAATCGTCGCAGGGAAGAACTTCGGCTGCGGCTCCAGCAGGGAGCATGCCCCCATAGCCATAAAGGAGGCGAAAATCTCCTGCGTGGTGGCCAAATCCTTCGCGAGAATCTTCTACCGCAACGCCTTCAACATGGGCCTTCCGATCTTTGAGTCGGAGGAGGCCTACGACAAGTGCGACGAGGGCGACGAGATAGAGGTGGACGCCGACGCGGGGATAATCAGGAACAATACCAAGGGGATAGAGTTCAAGGTAGCTCCTATCCCTCCCTTCATGCAGGAACTTATCGCCGACGGCGGTCTCATGGCCCACATAGCCAAGACCAAGGGCAAAGCCGGGTAGATGGAGAAGCTGGAGGGATTTCTATCCACTCCTCCAAACCTCGGATCTATCGCCTCCGAAGAACTGAAAAGACTCGGCCTCAAGAGAGTTTCGGTCCTTCCGGGCGGCGTCTCCTTCACCGGAACGTGGAGGGACGTTTACAGGGTTAATCTGTGGTCAAGGGCGGGGAACCGGGTGCTCGTGAGGGCAGCCCGCTTTCCCGCCCGTTCCTTTAAAGAACTTTCCCGCAACCTGAAGGCCCTTCCGTGGGGCGATTTTATCGACCTTTCCGCCGGGGCCTCAGTAAGCGTCTCGACCCGGAAGACCGTCCTTTATCACACCGGAAAGCTCGAAGAGATACTGCGCGAATCGGCCGGGGGGCTCAAAGAGGGCGAGGGGGCGGAACTTTACCTGCGCCTCTCGGGCGACAAGGCGACGCTTTCGCTGGACACCACCGGCGAGCACCTTCACCGGCGCGGTTACAGAAAGCTTACCGGCGAAGCGCCGATGCGGGAGAATCTCGCCGCCGCCCTTCTGATGGTCGCGGGCTACGACGGAAGCGAGGTCCTTCTGGACCCCTGCTGCGGAAGCGGAACCTTCCCGGTGGAAGGCGCGCTCATAGCCCTTAACATTCCTCCGGGGTTCCACAGAAGCTTCGCCTTCGAGCGCCTTCCCTCCTTCGACGCGAAGGCGTGGGGAGAAGAGTTGGCCCTCGCCCGCGAAGGGGTGAGGAGTTCTCCTAAGCACCCGATCTACGCCTCCGACATAGACCCCGGGGCGGTCGCGCTGACGGTGAGCTCCGCAAAAGCGGCGAAGGTGGCGGAACATATCGAAGTGGCGGCCGCCGACATGGAGGAGCTTTCGCCCCCTGCCGAAAGGGGGCTTCTTATAGCCAATCCCCCCTACGGAATCAGGATAGGCGACAGCCGCCAGGTTTATGGTAAGATAAAAAAATTGCTCACCGGAGAGTTTGCGGGGTGGCGCTACGGGGTGGTTGCGCCGCAGGGGGCGAAAAATGCGCTTCCCGCCGGGACGGATGTAGAGGAAACCCGCTTTTTGAACGGCGGGATGGAGCTTTTTTTCATGGTTTCAAAGTACGCCGGTTCAAAATAGCGAAACCGTCTATGAAAACAGGAATTTTTTTGCTAAACATGGGGGGGCCGGATTCAATCGAGGCGATCGCCCCTTTTCTCTACAATCTCTTTTCGGACCCGGAGATACTGAAGTTTCCCCTTTCGCGCTGGCTCCAAAGGCCGCTCGCTTCGGCGATAAGCAAAAGGAGGGCGAAAAAGGTCGCCGCGCAGTACGAGGCGATGGGGGGCAAATCTCCCCTTCCGGGTATCACCGCCGCGCAGGCAAAAGCCTTGGCGGAAAAACTGGGGGAGGATTACGAAGTCTTCGTCACGATGCGCTACTGGCATCCGAGGGCGGAGGAGGCGGTCAGAAGGGCAAAGGAAGCCGGAATCGGGCGCGTAGTCGTCCTGCCGCTCTACCCGCACTACTGCAGGGCGACCACGGGGACCAGCATCGCCGACCTCGAAGAGGCCCTTGAAAAGGGAGGTCTCGGCGGGCTTCCGAAGACGGTAATCCGCTCGTGGCAGGATTTTCCACCCTACCTCGACGCGCTGGCGGAGAGCCTTCGGGAGGCGATGGAGGGCGCGGGGGAGACCACCATCCTCTTTAGCGCGCACTCCGTTCCGGTGAGCGTTATAGAGGGCGGCGACCCCTACCTCGACCACATAAAGGCGACCGTCGCGGGGGTGATGGAGAGGTTCCCCGGCAAAAAACACCTCCTGGCCTTCCAGTCAAGGGCGGGGCCGGTGAAATGGCTTGCGCCCTCGATGGAGGAGGCCCTTCGTTCCCTCGCGAAGGAAGGGGTGAAGGACGTTACCGTGGTTGCAGTGAGCTTTGTCAGCGACCACATAGAGACGCTTCGAGAGATAGACGTGGAATACAGGGAACTCGCCCATTCGCTGGGGATAACCGGGTTTCGGCGCGCTCCCTCCCTGAACGTGAGACCCGATTTTATAAGCGCGCTTGAGCTTCTGGCTCGGGGAGCGTGACGGCCCAAGGGCGTAAGCCCACAAGGCCGGTTTATTGATAAGGAGTTGACATGTCCGCGGAATGGTTCAGGAAACTTTCGGGTCCCGCCGGTCTCTTCCCCCTCGACGAGGTATTCGAGCGGGACGAGCCCAACCTCTACAGGAATATCTTTCCCTACACGGAGGTGTGCAGAACCCCCTTTGACGGGATAATCCTCTCGCCGGAGCCGCCGGAGGATATCTTCATCACCGACACGACTTTCCGCGACGGACAGCAGGCGCGCGCGCCCTACACCGTGGAACAGATCGTCCAGCTCTACAAATTCATGTCAAGGCTCGGCGGCAAGAAGGGCGTAATACGCCAGACGGAGTTTTTTCTTTACTCCGAAACCGACCGCAAGGGCGTGGAGAAGTGCAGGGAGCTTGGCTACAAATACCCGGAGATAACCTCGTGGATACGGGCGGTGAAGGAAGACTTCAAGCTGGTGAAGGCGATGGGGATAGCCGAGACGGGCATTCTCACCTCCGTCTCCGACTACCACATCTACATGAAGTTGAAAAAGACCAGAAAGCAGGTCCTCAAGGACTACCTCGACGTGGTCTCGGCGGCTCTCGCCGAAGGTGTGAAGCCGCGCTGCCACTTCGAGGACGTCACCCGCGCCGACATCTACGGCTTCGTAGTCCCCTTCGCCAGAAAACTCATGCAGCTCGGAGAAGAGGCGGGGATTCCCGTCAAGATACGCCTGTGCGACACGATGGGATTCGGCGTTCCCTACGCGGGCGCGGCGCTCCCCCGTTCCGTCGCGCAGCTTGTCCGGGCGATGCGCATGCACGCAGGAGTGCCCTCCGAACAGCTTGAATGGCATGGCCACAACGATTTCCACAAGGTGCTGGTCAACGGCGCCACCGCCTGGCTGCACGGCTGTTCCGCGGTCAACGGGACTCTGCTCGGCTTCGGCGAGCGCACCGGCAACCCGCCCATCGAGGGACTTGTCATAGAGTACATGGAACTCAAGGGGACCGAGGACGGCATGGACCCGGCGGTCATCACCGAGATTCGCAACTATTACGAGCGCGAGCTGGGCCACTACATAGCGCCCTCGACGCCCTTCATCGGCTCCGACTTCAACACCACGAGAGCGGGCATACACATCGACGGCATCTCCAAGGACGAGGAGATCTACAACATCTTCGACACCAAAAAGATTCTCAACCGCCCGATGTGCGTCGCCGTCACCGACAAGTCCGGCATGGCGGGCGTCGCCCACTGGATAAACACCCACTTCGCCCTCGCAGAGGACAAGAAGGTGGACAAGCGCCATCCGGGCGTCCAGAAGATATACAAGTCCATCATGCGCGAGTACGAAGCGGGCAGAAACACAACGATGGGCAACGACGAGATGCAGCGCAAGGCCAGAAAATACATGCCCCAGCTCTTCGTCTCCGAGTACGACATCCTCAAGAAGCGCGTTCTTGAGCATGGCCGCACCATTCTGGAAAGAATCTCGGAAGACCCCGAGGTCCGCTCCATGGAGCCCGACCGCGTGACGAAGGCGCTCGACGCGGCGGTAGAAGAGCTCCCCTTCATCCAGTTCGTCTACGTCACCGACCTTAGCGGCGTCAAGATAACGCGCAACGTCACCCAGATCGAAGACAGATCCAAATTCGCCGAGTACGACGAAAAGGGGATGAGCTTCTCCGACCGGGAGTGGTTCAAAAAGCCCCTCGAAGACGGCAAGGTCGCCGCAAGCGACCTCTTCACCTCAAAGGTCACCGGCAGGCTCACCATAACCGTCTCCGCCCCCGTCTTCGACATGAAAGACGAGATTGTCGGGATAATCGGGATGGACGTGCGGTTTGAAGAGATCGCGAGACAGGAAGAACAGGAGTAGTTTTATCCGTTGAGTCGAAATAACGAGGGCCTGCCGGATTCGGCAGGCCCTTTTTTTACTTGCGACAAATATACTTCTCATTGTGAATATTTTAGAATCACGGCAAAAATTATACCGATAACGAACAAAATAATTGCGGCTAAAAAAAGCTTTAGATCAACCTTCCTTTCCTCCGATGACAGCTGTTCGATCGTTGGAATTCCCCAAATGCCGTTTTTTCTTAGATGAATCGCGGAGAGACAACAGCCGGCAGCGACAAAAATAAAAACAGTCACCTTTTCAAAAAGACTCATACAGTTTTACCTATGCTGGTAATCGCCTTGTGGGAATCTATTACTGCCTGCCGTATTTGAGGATCAGGCCCAGGATAGTTCCCAAAGTCCAAAGGACAATCGCCGCCAGAATCAGTTTTAAATCAACTTTCCTTTCCTCCGATGACAGCTGTTCGATCGTTGGAATTCCCCATATTCCGTTCCTTCTAAAGCGAATGGCCGCAAGACAGCAGCCTCCGGCTAAAAAAAATAACAACGCCAGGTAGTCCCAAAAATGCACTTAAACCCCCTTTTAGTATTGTTTTTTGTCGGCAATGCATATTTATAGCGTCTGACAAATTATCCTTTGGTGTATTTCAGGATAAAGGCCATTGTCAGGCCTGCGACAAATAGAATGACAAACCAAAGGAAAAGTTTTTTATCAATCTGGTTGTCCTCGCGAGTAAGCAGTTTTTTAATATCAAGTCCCCAAATGCAAAGGTTCCGCAGTTGAATAGTAGCAAGACAACCGAAGGCTGCAATAATTATTAAAAGTGTAAGCATATCCCAGAAATTCACCGCGCCTCCTTTTGCTATTTTGCCTTATATACCGTTCAAAAAGCCCATTTTGTTCCCCTTTTTACGCCTTGTTTCGCCAATCCGCATCACTCGAAGGAGTAGTTTTTTGATCTTGAGGCAAAACGGGTTCACAGGCTGAAAAATGTTAAATTTTTCCGTCAATGACTCTGGTGTCTTATGAAATTTCGGGTTCACGGGGTTTTGCGATATTATGGGCTTAATTGATGGATTGCGTTTTCCCTGATTCGTCGTACACAAATAAAAAAGACCGCCCTTTTAAGGCGGCCCGGTTTCAGACGTTGAAGCGAAAGTGCAGCACGTCTCCGTCCTTTACGACGTACTCCTTGCCCTCAAGCCTCCACTTGCCTGAGTCCTTTGCGCCCTGCTCGCCGCCGCAGGCGGTGAAATCGTCGTAGGAGATCGTCTCGGCCCTGATGAACCCCTTCTCGAAATCGGTGTGGATTACCGCCGCGGCCTGGGGAGCCTTGCAGCCGGTCTGCGTCGTCCAGGCGCGCACTTCCTTAACGCCCGCGGTGAAGTAGGTCTGGAGGCCGAGAAGTTTGTACCCGGCCCGGATAACCCTGTTAAGGCCGGGCTCGTCAAGGCCGAGGTCCGCCAGAAACTCCGCCTTTTCGGAGTCCTCCAGCTGCGATATTTCGGCTTCGACGGCGGCGCAGACCGGCACCATCTCCGCGCCCTCGCGCTTTGCGTATTCGCAGACGGCGGCGAGGTGGGGGTTGCCGGTAAAGCCGTTTTCAGCCACGTTCGCGATGAAGACGGTGGGCTTTATCGTAAGAAGGTGCAGGGGATAGAGCAGCTGCTTTTCTTCGGGGGTGGTCTCAAGCGAGCGGGCCATGCCGCCACGGCCCAGGTGGGCGGTAAGGCGTTCGAGGAGGTTTTTCTGGGCCAGGACCTCTTTCTGGCCGGTCTTCAGCAGTTTCTGGAGGCGGGCGAGGGCCTTTTCCACCGTTTCCAGGTCGGCGAAGATAAGTTCGGTGTTGATGACCTCGATATCCTTGATGGGGTCGATCCTGCCGTCCACGTGAACGACGTTTTGATCCTCGAAGCATCTGACCACGTGGGCGATGGCGTCGGTCTCCCTGATGTTGGCGAGAAACTTGTTGCCGAGCCCTTCTCCCTTTGAGGCTCCCGCGACCAGACCCGCGATATCGACGAATTCCATCGTCGTCGGCAAAACCCTTTGGGGTTTTACAATTCCGGCCAGAACGTCGAGCCGGGGGTCGGGCATGGGCACGACGCCGACGTTGGGCTCAATGGTGCAGAAGGGGTAGTTCTCCGCGGGGATAACCGCGCGGGTGAGAGCGTTGAAAAGCGTCGATTTGCCTACGTTGGGAAGGCCAACTATGCCGCAGCGAAAACCCATTTAAATCTCCGTGAGATGTTATTTTTTTGGACCGGTTCGGAAGGCGAAGGACGGCCCCGCATTTTGGAGAGCGGACTTATAACATACCCGAACGAGAGGTTAAAGGGTTTCCGGCCGTAAGAAATAAGAGAGAAAAATCAGGCGGGAGTTTTTGCGAGTTCCAGTTTCTCTTCCCTGGAGAGGGATTTCAGGAAGTATTCGCGCCGGGAGGCGGTGCTTCTGGTGTGACCGCCCTCGGAGAAGGCGATTTCGACGGGTTTTCGCCCCCTGAAGTACTTCGCCCCGGTTCCCCCGGCATGCTCCGAAAAGCGCCTTTGCAGGTCGGTGGTTATGCCGGTGTAAAGCGAGCCGTCGGAGCAAAGGATGATGTAGACCTGCCACTCCATGAAAATATGATTTACGGCTTTATGTAGGCGTTGAGGCCGATTGTGACCGGTTTTCCGTCTACGAGGGCCGTGGTGACGGCGTTGCCCCTCGTGCTGGCTACCACAAGGGTCTTGCCGGAAGCCGAGGGAGTGGGCTTTTCAAGGTCGATTTCGATGTAAAGCTTGTTGCCTTTGATTTCAGCTTTCATTGTCATTTGAGCGCCTTTTGGTGAAGGATTCCCTGATATCTAACATTTATCGAAGAATTTTGTAAGACGTTTGCGCGAAAAAGGCCGCCCTTTTGAGGCGGCCTTTTAGTTTCCGTGCTGAAACTCTAGGAGATTGTCTTCGAGCTCTCCCAGAGGCCGTGGATGTTGCAGTAGGAGGTGGCGATCAGGGTGCCGGGGCCGGTGAGCTTTACCGCTACGGTGGCTTTGGAGGCGGTGAAGCCGGGGCCTTCGCCGTGGGCGTTGAATTCGACGCGGGCGAGGTCGGTGGCGACCCCCTTGTCGGAGATGAAGAACAGGTTGACCCACCTGATGTGGTGCTCGACGGTGTTGGGGTGGGGTATCTCCTTGCCGATGGTGACGGTTATGTCGATGAAGGCGTCCGGCGCGAAAGCGTCGGGGCAGTCGATTACGGGGACGTGCTTTTCGGTCTTCCAGTCAGCCGATTTGTAATACGCGCCTATGCTCATCTGTAATCTCCTCTTCCGAAGTAATTAAAACCAAAACGGTATGCAATAGTACAGCTTCATTAATAAGCTTAACAAGACAAAAGAGGGAGTAAAGGCGTGGAGCTATTTTTCGGGGCGTTTTTTCAGAGAACGCACGGAGGGGGCTTCCGCGAGAGGGTCTTCGGGCCAGTTGTGCCTTGGGTAGCGGCCGCGCATCTCTTTTCGTATCTGCGGGTAGGAGTTGGTCCAGAAGCCGCCGATGTCGGAGGTGACTTGTAACGGCCTTCCGTGGGGGCCGAGGATGTGGGCGACCACGGATACTTTCCCGCCCGCCACTTTCGGGAGTTCCTTCAGGCCGAAGAGTTCCTGGAGCTTTACCGGGAGGATCGGCCCGGCCTCGCCGGAATAATCGAGATTAACCTCCCTTCCCGAAGGGACGAGCACTCTTTCCGGCGCGTTTTTGCGCAGGGTTTCCCGCTCGCCCCGGTCGAGGGAGGAGAGGATGAGTTGGGCGAGATTTTCTTTTCTTAGTTCCGCGAAGGAGGATTTTCCGAAACAGGCTTCCTCGACGAGCTTCTCTTTCCTCTCCTCATCGAATCCTCTGAAATTTGCGAGGTGTTTTGCGAGGAAGTTCATCCTGGCTATTAGGTTTTGCGCTGCGTCGCCCTGGGTAAAGGCGCGGTCGAACCCTGCCTTTGCGCGTTCCGAAAGTAGTTTCGAGGCGGTTTCGGGATCGACGGGGGAAGGTTTTTGCGAAATAACGAGGCCGAGATAGCTTTCGATGGCGTTTGAAAGCGCGCGCTCTTTCTCAGCGTCCCAGAAAGTCTCGATTTTCCTGTCAACGAGGCCGGTTTCTCGCAGCCATTCGGGTTTTATGGCGCTGGCGAGGCGTATCAGAGCCTCGGAGCGCTCGCCGCGAGCGCCTGAATCGACGGAAAGGGCGACGATGAAGTCCGAACCGGCCACCGCGCTCGCTTTGTCCAGCACCGCGCCGCGCCCGCCCGCGAGAAGGTAGCGGTCGCGGGTGTTTTCGCGGCGAAGGGCGACGCGGTCGGGGAAGGCGAGAAAGATGAGTCTCAGCAGGGTTTCCGGGTCCGTCGAAGCTCTTCCCTCGGGCGTTTTAACCAGCTCTTCGAGTCTGCGCGCGCTCCTCAGAACCTGAAGCGCAGCTCCGGCGTTGAGTTCCTCGCCCCCGAAGCTCCGGCGGCCTTCGCCGAACTGCTCAAGCGCTTCCAGACGAAGTAGAAGGTCGGAATCGTGGGCTAGCGAACCGCTCCGGGGCGCACCCTGTTCCCTGAACGTACCGCCCGCCCGGAAGATGTCGCGCTCCTCCAGCAGCGCCGCGATAAGTGCGCTTTCCCGCGCCAGCCCCGCCTTCGCGCTTTCGAGGAGGAGCTTTCCGAGGCGAGGGTGGAGCGGCAGGCCGAGGAGCTTTTGCCCCTCTTCCGTCACCTTGCCTTTTGCGTCCACCGCCCCCAGTTCGCGAAGGAGCGCCGTGGCGGAATCGAGCCGCTCTCTTTCCGGCTTCTCGAACCAGCCGAAATTGGCGGGGTCCGGGTGGCCGAAGGAGATGATTTCCAGTACGGCGCGGCAAAGATCGACCCGCGTGACCTCGGGGGGAATGCGGGAGGGGAGGGAGAGGTCGTCGTGGCGGGTCCAGAGGCGAAGGGCGACGCCGGGACCGGTTCTTCCCGCGCGTCCGGCCCGCTGCGTGGCGCTTGCCCTGCTGGCGCGTACCGTGAGGAGGCGGTCGAGGCCCGAGGCGGGGTCGAATTCCGTCACCTTTACCAGTCCCGAGTCCACCACACCGGTGACGGACTCGATGGTCAGGCTCGTCTCGGCCACGTTGGTGGCGAGAATCACCCTCTCTCCTACGCTCTTTTTCAGCGCCTTGTCCTGAAGCTCCGGCGGAAGGTCACCGTGGAGGGGCACCAACTCGACATAGTGCGTCTTCGCCCATTCCTCCAGCGCCTTTTGAGCGAGGCGTATCTCGCGCGCGCCCGGAAGAAAGACCAGAAGGTCGCCCCTCTGGGAGGGTCTCCTGTGCCAGAGGCTTTTAACCCCGGAGGCGACGGCGTCTTCGAGTCTTCCCGTTACCGGCTTTTCAATATGGGAGACTTCGACCGGATAAATTGGTGTATCGAGTTCGATTTTCGCCGCGCCGAGGAAACCGGCCACAGCGCCGGTTTCGAGGGTGGCGGAAGCCGCGATTATCCGAAGGTCGGGGCGCACTTCGCGCTGAATCTCCCGGAGGAAGGCTATCGCGAGGTCGGCTTCGAGGCTCCGCTCGTGAAACTCGTCCAGGACTACTGCCCCGACACCTTCCAGGAAAGGGTCGCTGCGCAGCCGGGCGGTCAGTATCCCCTCGGTGCAAAAGAGCAGCCGCGTGTCCTTCCCGGCTTTTTTGTCCATCCTGACGTGGTAGCCGACGAGCCCGCCGAGCGGCGTCCCGGTCTCCTCCGCGACTCTTCGCGCCGCGGCGCGGGCGGCGATTCTCCGGGGTTCGAGGACGACGACGCTCTTTCCCTCCATGAAGGGGGCCTTGAGGAGCGCGGGCGGCAGGCGGGTTGTCTTTCCTGTTCCCGGCGGGGCGGAGAGGACGAGGGCGTTATGCTCTCCGAGCGCTTCGAGGATATCAGGAAGATGTGAATCGATCGGGAGAGGGGTAAGGGCCATCTATTGCCAAAGCTGCGGGTGCAGAAAGCGCGAAATCGTCTCCGCCGCTTCTGCGATTCTCGGACCGGGGCGCGAGATCAGCTTTTCGTCAACGTAAAGCACCCGTTTTTCCCTTACCGCCCGCAGATTCGCGTGAAAGGGGCGCTCTTCGGGGCGCGGCGGATTCTTGTTCATCGGCCCCTCCTGGACGATGTAGGCGTCGGGATCGGCCTTGAGGAGGGCTTCCATGTCGAAGCGCACCAGCTTCTTGTCCACCTCGACGCAGACCTTGCCGCCCGCTATATCGATTATTTCCGCGACGAGCCCGCCCTTTCCCGAAAGGGTTAGGGGTTCGGCGCGCACCTCGAAGGCGACCGTGGGGATGCTTTTCGCTTTTTTCGCCTTTTCGGCGACTTTGGCCAGCCCCTCCCTGGTCTTTCTTGTCAGTTCGCCCGCCTCTTGCGCCCTGCCGAAGAGAATGCCGAGTCTTTCAACGGCGGAATAAGTCTCCGCGATGGTCGTGGGGTCGAAGGCCGCGACGGCAAGGCCGCGCGCCTTGAGGGAGGTAAGGGCTTCGCTGGCGGATTTTCCGCCGCGGCTGATAATAAGGTCCGGGCGGAGGGCCATGATGTATTCGACGTTGGGGCGAAGGCCTGTGCCGAGCACGGGAGCGTCCTTGAGTTCCTCCAAGGTGTCGTCGCTCTTGGTTCGCGCGATAATCGAAGCGCCCGCGCCCAGCTCGACGACAAGCTCAGTGAAGGCTCCGTAGAGGGAGACAACCCGCGCGGGAGGCGCGTCGAGGCAGACCTTCTCCCCAACGTCGTCGGTTATGCACGCCGAAAACGCTAGAGAGGGGATGAGAAAGATAAAAAGAAGCAGCTTCTTCAATGGCTGTGCCTTCTGGGGATGAAAAACGCCTGCGGGACGCCGGAAACAGGGTGGCGGAAGAGTTCGACCGGCGTTTCGTAGACTCCCTCTATTATCTCCTTCGTGAACACCTCCGCCGTCGTCCCCTCCGCAAAGATAGCCCCGGCCTTCATGAAAACCAGCCGTTCGCAGTAGAGGGCGGAGAGGTTCAGGTCGTGCATCACGGCGACGACGGTCAAGCCCCCGGCGTTTTTCCGCTTGAGAAGGTCGAAGGCGTCGATCTTGCGGTGAACGTCCATCGCCGCCGTACCCTCGTCCATCAGAAGAAGTGGGGAACCCTGACAGAGCGCCCGCGCCAGAATCAGCCGCTGGCGCTCGCCGCCGGAGATCTCGGTCACCGGCCTTTGCGCCAGTTCCTCGGTGTTAGTCTCGCGAAGCGCGGTCTTTACCATCCCAGTGTCCGCGTGCGAGAGCGCCGAGAAGCGCCCGATGTGGGGAAACCTCCCCATAGCGACAAGTTCCTCGCCGGTGAAGGGGAAGGGTATCTCCGTTGACTGGGGGATTACCGCGACCTTCCGGGCGAGTTCGAGGGGGGGAGTCTCCGTCACGCTGGAGCCGCCGACGACAACGCTCCCCGAAGAGGGGGTCAGAATCCCGGAGAGCACCTTTACGAGGGTGGACTTGCCGCAGGCGTTGGGGCCGAGAATCCCCACGAATCCGCCCTTTTCGACCCTGAAATCGACGTTCTTCAGAATCATCGTTTTGGAGTAACCGGCGCAAAGTCCCTTCACCTCTATCATCGGCTTCAACCCATAGCCCTGCCGGAAGACTTTCTTCCGAGGAGCCAGCAGAAGAAGGGGCCGCCGATGAGCGCCGTCACTACGCCGACGGGAATCTCCTCTCCGCCGGGGAGAATCGTCCGGGAGAGGGCGTCCGCCAGGCTCAGGAGTATCCCCCCCGCGAGGAAGGAATTCAGGAGGAGTTGCCGGTGCGAGGGGCCGGTGGCGGTGCGGACGAGGTGGGGGACGATAAGCCCCACGAAGCCGATTACCCCGCTGACCGCGACACAAGCGCCGGTCATAACGGAAGCCGAGACGAGGAGGAGCTTTCGCACCTTCGCCGAATCGACCCCCATCTGGCGGGCGCCGTCCTCGCCGAGGGCGAGAAGGTCGAGGTCACGGCCTAACCAGAAGGCGATGGAAAGCCCCGCGACGATGTAGGGGAGGGAGAAGACCGCGTGGCCCCACCCGCGCCCGGAGAGGCTCCCCATTATCCAGAAAACGATGGAGCTTACGGATTCCTCGTTCAGGCTCTTTAAAAGGCTTATCCCGGCGGAAAGGGTTGTCGAGACGACTATTCCGGCCAGAATCAGCGTCCCGCTCCCCGAGTAGCCCCGCGCCGAGGCGAGGAGATGGACGAGGGTGAGGGCGAGTATCGCGCCGGTGAAGGCCGCGAGGGGAAGGAGGCCGAGCCCCGCCGCCGTGTAGCCGCCTAAACCCGCGAGTATCGCCACCGAAGCGCCGAGCGCTGCGCCGGAGGAGACTCCGACGGTGTAGGGGTCGGCGAGGGGATTAAGGAGGATGCCCTGAAAGATTACGCCGGAGGCTGCGAGTCCTCCGCCGACCAGTATCGAGAGGAGCACCCGGGAGAGCCGCACGTCGAGAAGAATCCGGCTGTCAATCTCGGATAAATTCGAGGCCGAGAGGCCGAGTTTCGCGCCGATAGCGCCGAGGAGGTCCAGCGGCCCGAGCCCCGAAGAGCCGACCGAGGCCGCGAAGAGGGCGGCCAGAGGCAAAATAAGGGTAAGCGCCAGCGCAAGCCGCGCGCCTTTCCTCGTTCTCACCCCTTTTTCTTTCTCACCAGAAAGAGACTCATGTATTTCTCAGGCCCCGCGTTTCTCGCTCCACCAAGCCCCCGCGATATTTTCTGCGTCGGGCGGGAGCACTCGGTACAGAAAAAAGTGGAGTCCGCAAGGCCGCGCTCCTCAAGGATTTCGCAGACCCTCTCGGTCATTTTGTAGGGCTTCATTATAACGATGTTGTCCGCCCTGTCGATGACCTCCAGAAGCCCCTCGGTCTCCCTCGCCGCGCCCATAATCGCCAGCGTCTCCTCACCCTCGGCGAGGGGTGTTCCCGTCGCCGCCGCCGCAGCCGCGAAGGAGGTGATTCCTGGAACCGCTTCGATTGTAGCGGAGGGAAGGATTTCCAGCACCGCGTCGCGGACGTAGGTGAAGGTGGAGAAGGTCATCGGATCGCCGAGGGTCAGGAAAGCCGCCGAGGCTGGCTTTTTAAGGGTTTCGGCAATTATCCCTGCGGCCTCGCGGTGGGGCTCCCTGCCGTCCACCGAGTCGAAGGTGTGGGGGAAGTTGAGCTGCACCACCTCCTTGCCGGGAAGAAGGTGGGGGCGGGCGATCTCGGCGGCGATGGAGACGCCGGAGCGCTTGTGTCCCGCGGCGAAGATAACGTCCACCGCGTTCATGACCTTTATCGCCTTTACCGTCATCAGGTCCGGGTCTCCGGGGCCCACGCCGATGCCGATGAGCGTTCCATGTTTTATAAAATTATTAACCATGAAAAGTTTCCTTTAGGAGGCTGTTTAAAAACGTCGAGAGAAGCCCCGGTTTCAAGGAGACGCGGAGCGAGAAGCGAGACAGTATATTTTAATACGGCGAGCGCCCGAGCGAGCACGCGACGCAGAAAACGGGGCTCGCAACAGTTTTTAACAGCCTCCTAGGTAGCTGCTCGTCTTACGAGGTAAACGGCGAAAGAAAAAAATCCGATTGCGAAAGCGGTGAGCGCGAAAAAGCTCCCCCAGGGTATCTCAGTGTTGAAGATCACCGCCCTGATGAGAAGATTCGAGTGAGTGAGGGGAAGCGCCCTCGCCAGAACTCCCGCCCATTCCGGCAGCCTTTCGAGCGGAAAGAAGGTTCCGCAAAGAAAGCTCATCGGCACGATGAAAAAGGTGTTTATCTGACCCTGGTCTGCGTGGGTCTTCACTATCATCGCCGCCACAACCGCCGCCGAGGAGAAGGTGAAGGCGTGAAGAATGTAAAAGGCGACCCCCAGCGGCCCGACGGGAACCCAGGCGTTGAAAAAGAAACCCAGGAGGTAGACCGCGCCAGCCGCCATGAGCCCCCTGAACATCCCGTAGATTACCTCACCGAGGACGATTTCCCAGGGATTTACGGGGGCCATCTGGAATTCTTCAAAGATGCGCCAGTAAAAGCGTGCTATATTTATCTCCGTCGCCATCGCGTAGCTCTGGGTCATGGCCGCCATTGTGGCCAGACCCGGCAGCATGAACTGAATATAGCTCATCCCCTCCATCTGGACGTGTTTCCCAACTCCCCAGCCGAAGACGAGGAGAAAGAGAAAAGGGCTCATCAGGTACCCGGCGAGGTGCTTCGTGAGCCTTCGGGAGTAGAGGCGCGACTCGCGGTAGAGGACCGCCCGCACGCCCTTCACGCGGACACCCTCCTTCCTGTGAGTTTCAGGAAGAGGTCCTCGAGGCTGGTGGGTCGAATCCTGCCGTTCTTGCCGCTTTTGCCGAGGAATTCCCCGGCCGCTTCGCGGGTCTGGAAGTAGCTGGTAACCGTCCTGCCGTCCTCCGAGACGTCCACGGCGATAGTTCCGAGCCCCCGGACAAGTTCCTCCGGCGTTCCTTCGGCGATGAGTTTGCCCGAATCGATTATGCCCACCCTCCTGCAGAGTGCTTCGGCCTCCTCGATGTAGTGGGTGGTGAGGAAAACCGAGACCCCTCCCTCGTGGATAGAGCGGACGAGGTCCCACATCCTCCTCCGGGAGCCCGCGTCGAGGCCGGTGGTGGGCTCGTCGAGAAAGAGTATCTTCGGCTCGTGGAGGAGGGCCCTGATTATCGTGAGCTTTCTCTTCATCCCCCCCGAAAGGGTCCGGGCGAGGTGGTGTTCTCTGGCGGCAAGGTCGGCGAAGGAGAGAAGCTCGGCAATGCGGGAATTTCTACGCTCCCTGCCCATGCCGTGCAAAATCCCGTGGAGTTCGAGGTTCTCCCTGACGGTAAGATCCGAGTCGATGTTTGAGTGCTGGCTCACCACGCCGAAGGCGGCTTTGGCGGCCACCGGGTTTTTCTGCACGTCGAAGCCTCCGGCGAAAGCCTCGCCGGAAGTGGGCCTGGCGGTGCCGGTGAGAATCCGTATGGTGGTGGTCTTGCCCGCGCCGTTAGGCCCCAGAAAGCCGTAAATCTCGCCCTGCCCGACCTTGAGGTCGAGGCCGTCGAGGGCGCGGATGTCACCGTAATATTTTTTCAGGGAGTGCGTCTCAATCGCCGGCGCGCCGCCCTTTGTCAGGTCAGTCAAAATTATAAATATCTCCGGTTGAAATTGCCGGGGTTTGGGGAAGTCTTTCTTTGTACCCTCTCGGTGCGCCCGGTGTCAATCCGGGGAGCTTGACCGGAGGGTACATAGGTGGTAGAAAGGCCGCCCTCGAATAAATTAACGGAGAATCGATATGGATCATCAGGAATTTCGTACAATAGCAATTATCGCCCACGTAGACCACGGCAAGACCACCCTCGTTGACGCCATGCTCTGGCAGAGCGGAACCTTCCGCGAAAACGAAAAGGTGGACGAGCGGGTGATGGACTCCAACGACCTCGAAAGAGAGAGGGGGATAACCATACTCGCCAAGAACACCTCCGTCTACTACAAGGGCGTGAAGATTAACATAGTGGACACCCCCGGCCACGCCGATTTCGGCGGAGAGGTCGAGCGCACCCTCCAGATGGTGGACGGAGTCATCCTGCTGGTCGATGCGGCGGAGGGGCCGCTGCCCCAGACCAGGTTCGTCCTCCAGAAGGCTCTTTCGCTCGGGCTTCCCCCCATCGTGGTTCTGAACAAGATCGACCGCCCCGACAGGAGGCCCGGCGAGGTGCTTGACGAGATCTACGATCTCTTCATCGATCTCGACGCCGCCGAGGAGCAGCTCGATTTTCCCGTCTACTACACCAACGCCCGGAAGGGGACGGCCCACAAGGAGATCGACGACGTTTCCGAAGACCTCCGGCCCCTCTTCGAGGAGATACTGAAGACCGTTCCTCCGGCCAAGGGCGATCGGGCTTCGTCTACCCAGTTTCTGGTCACCAGCCTCGATTACAACGACTACGTCGGAAAGCTCGCCATAGGCAGGCTTTTCAACGGAACGGTAAAGCCCAACACCCAGTACGCGCTCTCGAAGGCGGAAGGGCTGAAAAACGTAAAGACCACCGTGGTCTACACCCATCAGGGACTCAAGCGAATCGAGACCCCGGAAGCCGAAGCGGGCGACATAATAGCCGTGGCCGGCATCGACGACATCTCCATCGGCGACACGCTTACCTCGGTGGACAACCCGCAGCCGATGAAGCGCATCCACGTTGACGAGCCGACGATCTCGATGATCTTCTCGGTCAACACCTCCCCCTTCGCCGGGAGGGAGGGCGATTTCGTCACCTCCCGCCAGATTCGCGCGAGGCTTGAAAAGGAGATAGTCCACAACGTCAGCCTGAAACTGGAGATACCCGAGCCGGACAAATTCATCGTTTTGGGGCGCGGCGAACTCCAGCTCGCGATTCTGATCGAGATGATGCGCCGCGAAGGGTTCGAGATGTCCGTCTCGAAGCCGCAGGTGGTGACCAAGGAGATCGACGGCGTCCTTCACGAGCCTATGGAGCTTGTCATAGTCGACTGCCCGGATGAGTTCGTCGGCGTGATAACCGAAAAGCTCGCTTCCAGAAAGGGCAGGATGACCCAGATGCACAACCCCGGCCACGGGCGCGTGCGGATGGAGTTTCGCATCCCTTCCAGAGGGCTTATCGGCCTTCGTAGCGAGTTTTTGACCGACACGAGGGGCACCGGGATAATGAACAGCCTTTTCGACGGCTACGAACCGTGGCAGGGGCAGATAGTGGGCAGGATAAACGGGGCTCTCATCGCCGACAGAAGAGGCAAAGCGACGAATTACTCCCTTTTTCACCTCCAGCCGCGCGGCGTGCTCTTCATCGGCCCCACAATCGAGGCCTACGAGGGGATGATAATCGGGGAAAACAACAAGGAAAACGACCTCGACGTCAACGTCATCCGTGAAAAGAAGCTGACCAACATGCGCGCGGCGGGCTCCGAGGACGCCATGAGGCTGATTCCCCCCAGGGAGATGACCCTCGAACACGCCCTGGAGTGGATAGACGACGACGAACTTGTCGAAGTCACCCCCAAGTCGATACGAGTCCGCAAAAAGATACTCCAGTTCAACATGCGGCCGAAAAAGAATAGGGAACAGGAGTAACCGGAACTGTTCGCCGCGAAAGCGGCGCAAGGCACAGTTGTCATCCGATAAATTCAAGGGTCTGCCGGTTTTCGGCAGGCCCTTTTTTGTTGCCGGAAAATGCAGGTTGCGGCTCCGCGATAGCGTAGGTCGTGATTGAGCGAAGCGAAAGGCGACGCCTCTGTCGTCATTCTCGCCCGAAGGGCGGGAATCCAGAGTCTTTTGTGTGCTTCGCAGGTTTTACAGCTAGCGGGGCTTGGCGCGCCCCGCACCCGCGCCCCAAGCCACCTAAAGATGGCCCCGAGGGGGGAACGAAGTGAAGGCTCGTCCAAAAACAGGTTAACGGAATGTTTTTGGACTCGAAGGTAAATTTTTACAGCTAGCCATGATGGCTGCGACATTGCCTTGTAGCGCCACGATGGATAACCCTTGCGTGCCCCCCCTGTGCGAAGATGCGACACGTTAGCCGACAGCCAGTACAGGGGGTGGGCTTGTAAGCATAGAGGCCGCTTTCTGTGATTGGGTCACGGAGGGCGGCCTTTTTTATCGCCGGGAGTGTAAAAAATACCGCACGATAACAGGTAAATAAGGCCGGTTGAAGCCGGTCGACGCAGCCTGGCGATTCCCGTCAGGCTCTCACCTTGAACCGGAGAAAAAGAGATGAAGTCAAAACTCGGAATTCTCGCACTCGGCATTTTTATGGCCATTCAGGCGGGCACCGCCTCGGCCAACACCCAGGACGACATCGTGGCGCTACAGGCGGCGGTCGCGGCGCTCACTGCGAGGGTGGTGCAACTTGAAGCATATGCCCCCGTAGAACTTGAAGGCAGGCTGTCAGCGGTCGAAGCGAATACCGCTCTCCAACTCGATGGTTATGTCGGCGTAGACACCAACTCCATCAACGGCCTCGCCGGTCCCCACGTTATCTTCACCGGAGCCAACTTCCACGTCCGCGACGGTTCGGGTGCAACTTGGGGGTATCCTTCTCCAGTTGGCCTCGGCAATCTCATCGTCGGCTACAACGAGAACAATGCAGCCAATAGCCGCTTGCGCACAGGTTCTCACAACTTCGTGGTGGGGTTGTCACACGAATTCACCGGTTACGCAGGATTCCTGGCTGGTGACAACAATGCAGTCGTAGCTAATTTTGCCAGTATTTCAGGAGGGTCCGGCAACAGAGCGGAAGCCGAATACTCTTCGATTAGCGGCGGAGCAGGCAACATAACTTCCGGAGGCAATTCTTCGGTTAGCGGCGGGGCATTCAACGTGGCCTCCGGGAGCAACTCCTCAGTTAGCGGCGGCAACGAAAATGTGGCAGGCGGCTATGCTGCATCTGTCAGCGGCGGCAGAGGAAATACAACAGCAAATGATTGGGCATCGGTTAGCGGGGGACAAAACAACATCGTCTCCGGCATGAGTTCATCGATAAGTGGCGGTGCTGGTCTTACCGTCAGCGACCACTTCTTCTGGGCGGCCTCAGGTACACTCTTCTAGAATCAGTAACTTACCGGCAAGGGGGCCGGGTCGCCCGGCCCCCTTTTCTTCTCGTTCTTTACCTTCCGGCAATTTCTCTTGCCCTTGCTTCGCCCCCGAGATAGTTCACCGCGTCCCACGCCATTTTGTCTTCGGGCCATTTCTTGATATTCTCCAGCCCCTGCCGCGCCGCGCCGGGAAGGTCGCCCGCGAGGATGAGGATGCTCGCAAGCCTTGTGCAAAAATCCCTGTCGCCGGGGAAGATTTCAAGCTCTTTTCTTAAAAGATCCGCCGCTTCGCGATACCTGCCAAGATTCGCCGCCGCCATCCCCTTGTAGCCGTTCACCCGGACGAAGTTGGGCTCCAGGGCCAGAGCCTCGCCATATTTGTCGTAAGCTTCCCGGTGCTTTTCCGCGCGGGAGTTGGCGAGGCCAAGGCTGAACTTCGCCAGGGCGCTTTTACCGCCGGTTACGTTGTCGATGTAGCCGAACAACGTGAAGTCGTCTTTCCACAAAGAAACCTGCCGGAAACAGAGCACCGAGAGAACCACAGCAATAACTCCCCCTGCAACAGTCAGAGGCCTTAAATCCTTCGCGAAACGGCTGTAAAGGCGCTCTGCGCCCCATACGATGGCGACTATGAGGCCGATGTGGGGCAGGTAGGTGAAATGGTCGGCCACGAAATAAAAATCCAGCGGCAAGACTCCGCTTACCGGAAATAGAACGGCAAGGTACCACAACCACCCGGCCGTTACCGCAGGGGCGGTTTTTCTTACTCTCCAAGCCGTAAACGTAAATGCAATTATTAAAAATCCGGCTGCAAGCGCCCAAACGCCGATAACGTAAGCTTCCGGCGATCTGGTCTTCATAATAAGACCGAAAGGCCATGCCGTCTCTTTGAGATAGTGGACGTACGAGGCGGCTATATCGGAAAGGCGGGCCAAAGCGCTTCTTCGCTCGATCGTGTAGATGGTTCCTCTCTGGATTACAACCGTAAGAGCCGAAAAAAGGACTGAAAGCGCAATAAACGGGATTTTCTCTATGAGCAGTTTTTTCAGGTTCTCTCCCTGCTCCTTGACTCTTTCGAGGGGCCAGAAGTCAGTAATCAACAATACTGCGGGGAAGACGACGAGAACGGGCTTTGACAGAAGTCCTAGAAACATCGCCGAAAACGTAGCGATATAAAAAGCCGGTTTTCTATTCTTCGCGTATTCACAGTAAGCGATAAGCCCGGCGAGAAAAAAGAACCCCGCCAGCACGTCCTTCCGCTCGGCTACCCAGGCGACAGACTCGGCGCGCATCGGATGGATCGACCAGAGGGCCGCCGTGAAGAAGCTCTTCCAGCTTGAGCCTGTGGCCCTGTAAAGAAATGCGAACAGTAGAATTGTATTTAGAAGATGCAAAATTGTGTTGGTGAAGTGAAAGCCCGAAGGCTTTAAGCTGAAAAGCTCAACGTCTGCCATGAAGGAAAGCAGGGTGACTGGTACGTAAGCGTGGAGATGAGTCGAAGTAAAGGCTTCTTTTACCCCCTCGCCGGTAAGACCGCCCTTGACGACGGGATTAAGGACTGTGTATTCGAGGTCGTCGAGGGAAATAAACTCAAATCCCGTCGTCTGCCAATAGACGGCCAGCACCAGCGC
Organism: bacterium; assembly: GCA_004322275.1. NCBI lineage: Bacteria > bacterium. The sequence goes on along the minus strand of SCTA01000040.1, from coordinate 70,590 downwards.
CGCAAGGAGGGCCGCGAAGATCGCCGTCGAGTATTTTTTAAAGGTCATGGTCCCGCCTTGATTATCCAGCCGCAAGAGAAGCCGAAAGCTTACTTTAAAACATTTAACCGGCGGCGTAAAAGCATTCCGTGAGGAGCCAAGGCGAACGGGCGCATCCTTATAAATTCGCCGGTTGGCATGATACGGCTTGAACCTTTAGCCGCCCTTTACTATCATTCCATTCTCCTGACTCATTTCATGGTTTTGCCGATACAGCCGCCAGAGGGGTAAAGCTGATGAGAAAGACGCTGGTTAATTTCGCCGCAGTCGCGTTTTTGATGATTTTTTCCGCCGGGTGTACCTCGGTAGGGGTTTCAGCCGGGGTAAAATTCGAGGCTGGCGGCGACCCTCCCAAGGCCGAAGCTCCTGCGGCTCAGGCATCCCCCGCCGCCGCTCCCGCCCCGGCGGAAGCGGCTCCGGCGCCTCCTCCACCCTCCGACCGCCTCTCGGTCGAAGAGGTGCAGAAGAGAAGGGAGCTTGAAACGACCCTCCGCGCTTCCTTTGAAAATTTCTGGGGCCTCGTAAAACAAAAGAACGTCGATTCGGCGATTGAAATGGTGTCGCCGGAGAGACGCGAGGATATCCGCAACGAATTTTACCGTTTCATAGCGAAGTACAGCGTCACCCGCTACGACATCGCCGATCTCGTCGGCAATTTTGGCACCCCTTCGGATTCCGAGATATCGGGATATGTAATGGTCTACGAAAAGGGCACGGTCACGCCGGTTAAAAAGGATATCTTCCAGCGCTGGAAGTTCAACGGTAAATGGTATCTGAACTCAAGCAGTTTTAAATGAGCGAAGTAGTTCATTTCCGGCGGACCTGGGCCAGGGTGGACCTCGACGCCATCGTCTCGAATTACGGGTATCTGAAAAAAGTCGCCGGAAAGGCCCGCATCTGTCCCGTCGTGAAGGCTGATGCCTACGGCCACGGGGCGGTGCCGGTCGCAAAGGCGCTGGAGGAGCGCGCGCGAGCGGACATTTTCGCCGTAAGCAGTCTGGACGAGGCCTGTCTTCTCCGCGACGCCGGAATAAGGGCGGAGATCATCCTCCTCTTCGGCTCCGAGGCAGGGCAGCTTTCACTCCTTTCCGAGAGGCGCTTCACCCCGGTGGTCAGTTCCCTTCGGGTTCTTCGGGAGATGGGGGAGGAGGCGCGAAGGAGAGAGGTTTTATTCGGGCTCCACCTCAACTTCGACACCGGCATGGCCAGACTCGGCCTTACCGTCGGGGAGGCAGGCGAGGCGGGAAGGATTTTCAGGGAAAATCCTTTTCTGAAACTCACCGGCGTTTCGATGCATTTCGCGAGGGCGGGCGAGAGCAGGGAGTTTACCGCGCTCCAGCTTGAGAGGTTCCGGTCCGTGCTCTCGACGTTCAGGGATGCGGGCATAGACTGCGGGATGATTCACGCCGCCAATTCGGCGGCTCTTCTTACTGAAGAAAGCGCCCGTTTCGACTGCGCGAGAACGGGAATAGCCCTCTACGGAATCCGCCCCGAGCCGGACCTCGACCCGGAGGGCATTCTGAAGCCCGCCCTCGAATGGGTCAGCGCCGTTTTGCAGGTGAGGAACCTCGAAGAAGGGGTGCCTGTCTCCTACGGCGGAAGGTTCGTCACGAAAAGGCCGAGCAGGATAGCGACGGTTTCCGTGGGCTATGCCGATGGCTACAGGCGCTCCCTCGGAGGCGCGGGAGAAGTTATAATCCGCGGCAGGCGTTTGCCGGTGGTCGGCAGGGTCTGCATGGACCTGATCATGGCGGATGTCACCGACGCCCCCGGAGTTAGCGAAGGTGACGAGGTGATTCTCATCGGGAAACGGGAGGGCGTTGAGATTACCGCCGGGGAGATGGCTTCGTGGGAGGATACCATTCCCTATGAAATCCTCTGCTCCATAGGCTGCCGCGTACCAAGACATTATTGAACCGTAAATATATATCTCTTATGCGAAAGGCGACTCAAACATGGTGAAGATACGAAGGGCAATCATAAGCGTTTACGATAAGACGGGCGTGGCGGCCTTCGCGAAGGGGCTGAACCAGCGCGGCGTCGAGATACTCTCCACCGGCGGCACCGCCCGCCTCTTCCGCAACTCCGAGGTAGAGGTGAAGGACGTGAGCGAGTACACCGGCTTTCCCGAGATGCTGGACGGCAGGGTAAAGACCCTTCACCCCAAGGTTCACGGCGGCATCCTCGGCATCCGCGACAACCCCAAGCACGTTGCGAAGATGGAAGAGTACGGTATCGAGCCGATCGACCTCGTCGCCATCAACCTCTATCCCTTTGAAAAGACCGTCGCCGTTCCCGGCTGCACCTTCGACGATGCTATAGAGCAGATAGACATCGGCGGCCCTTGCATGATCCGTGCGGCCGCGAAGAACCACAAGTTTGTCACCGTCGTCGTCGATCCCGCCGACTATTACAGGATTCTGGGTGAAATGGACGCCAACGACGGCGCGATAGGCGACGCGCTGCGCTACGAGCTCTGCGTAAAGGCCTTCTCTCGCACCGCCGAGTACGACACCGCAATCTCGAACTGGCTTAAGGGACACTCCAAATGAAGGTACTGGTAATCGGCTCGGGGGGCAGGGAACACGCCCTCGTCTGGAAGCTCTCCAAAAGCCCCAGGGTGAGGAAAATTTTCGCCGCGCCGGGCAACGCGGGAACGGCCCTTCTGGCCGAAAACGTAAATATCGGCTCGGAAGATCTTCCGGGGCTTCTAAAATTCGCGAAAGAAAACAAAATCGACCTGACTCTGGTGGGGCCGGAAGCGCCGCTCACCCTCGGCATAGTCGATCTTTTCAAGGAAAACGGCCTCCGGGTCTTCGGGCCGTCGAAGTTCGCCGCTCAACTCGAGGGGTCGAAGTCCTTCTCGAAGCAGGCGATGATGAGATTCGGCGTGCCGACGGCGGAATACGCCGAGTTCACCGATCCCGCCGCCGCGAAGGAATACATCCGCAAAAAATCTGTTCCGATAGTGGTAAAGGCCGATGGCCTGGCCGCGGGCAAGGGCGTAATCGTGGCGCTTACCGAGAAGGAAGCCCTCGACGCTGTGGATTCCATCATGGTCGCAAAAGAATTCGGCGACGCCGGAAACCTCCTCGTGGTCGAAGAGTTTCTGGAAGGGGAGGAGGCCAGTTTCCTTGCCTTCTGCGACGGCAGGACGGTAGTGCCGATGGATTCGAGTCAGGATCACAAAAGGGCATACGACGGCGACGCCGGCCCCAACACCGGCGGCATGGGCGCTTACTGTCCCGCCCCTGTCGTCACGCCCGAGCTCTTTGACGAGATAATGGAAAAAGTCATGAAGCCGATGGTCGAGGGAATGGCCCGCGAGGGGCATCCTTACGTCGGCATCCTCTATGGCGGCATAATGATAAAGGACGGCAGGCCCAAGGTGCTGGAGTTCAACTGCCGCTTTGGAGACCCTGAGTGCCAGCCCCTCGTCATACGGCTTAAAAGCGATCTCGTAGAGGTAATCGAGGCCTGCCTCGAAGGGCGGCTTCACGAAATAACGCTCGAATGGGACCCGAGGGCTACGGTTTGCGTTGTAATGGCCTCCGAAGGGTATCCGGGCAACTATCCAAAGGGCGTTCCCATCGAAGGGCTCGACGAAGCCGCCAAAATTCCGGACGTAGTCGTCTTTCACGCCGGTACGAAGGAAGTAAACGGTAAGATAGTGACCAACGGCGGCAGGGTGCTGGGCGTCACGGCTCTCGGCTCCACGGTGGCGGAGGCGATAGAGAACGCCTACAGGGCCGTAAAGGTTATCCACTGGCCCGGCGCGCACTACAGGACCGACATCGGCAGGAAAGCTCTAAAATCTTGACTTTCAGGGAATTATTCCCGATATATTGGTGAAGGCGGTTAAATGGCTGACATAAGAGTGCTTATCCTGATGGGCTCCGACTCCGATTACCCGGTAATGCAGGGGGCGGAAGAGTATCTCCGGAAGATGGGAGTAGGCTTCGACCTTCGGGTCAGCAGCGCGCACCGCAGCCCCGAACGGACGAGAAAGCTTGTCGCGGAGGCGGAAGCGGGCGGGGTCGAGGTTTTCATCTGCGCCGCGGGCATGGCGGCCCACCTTGCCGGAGTGGTCGCCTCAGAGACGACAAAACCCGTCATCGGCGTTCCCGTTGACGCCTCGCCGCTCGGCGGGCTCGACGCGCTTTTGTCCACCGTCCAGATGCCCCCCGGAATCCCCGTCGCGACCGTTGCGATAGGAAAGGGCGGGGCGATAAACGCCGCCGCTCTGGCCTGCCGTATACTGGCCCTCTCGGACGAGAAGCTCTCGGGAGCGCTTCAAAACGAGAAAAAAGCCATGTCTGAAGGCGTTGAAAAAAAAGATTCAAAACTTCAGAGTAAACGTTCAGCATCCGCTTGATTTGGGGTAAATCTCCATGATATATAAAGGCGCCTCATTTTGAAAATGGCATCACCGCAAAAACAAGATAGAAAACAACTGATGGAGGAATCAGGAAAATGAAAAAGCTCGTTGCTATCGCCACCGCCGCGCTCTTCTTTGTCGGAATCGGCCTCGCCGCCGTAGCCGCCGACGCTCCCAAGGCTCCGGTCAAGGTCTCCAACTTCGGCGAAAAGACCCCGATCACCTACGATCACGCCAAGCACGCCAAGGTCAAGTGCGACGTCTGCCACCACAAGGCCGAGTCCGGCGACTTCAAGTGCGGAGGCTGCCACAACGACTCCGGCAAGATGAAGGACGCCGCCCACAAGAAGGAAGTCGGCAAGTGCTACGGCTGCCACAACAAGAACAGCGCCACCGTCGTCAAGGAAATGGGCTGCAAGGATTGCCACGGCGGCGAATAATCGCCCGAACGGTCTAACCTTTCTGTCTGGAAAAGGCGGTCCGTCGCGGGCCGCCTTTTTCGTTTGCGGGAAAAATGGATAAAAAAGAGACAGGCGGCGATTTTTTCTTCCTCCCCTGCGCGGGCGAGGAAGAAATTGCCAGAGAAAAGCGCAAGGCCCGCGAGCTTCGCGCTTCCCAGTGGTGGAAGAACCGCAGGGCGGCGGGGGTTTGCCATTACTGCAAAAAAGAGTTCCCGCCAAGGGACCTGACGATGGACCACCTCGTCCCTCTCATACGCGGGGGCAAGACGACCAGAGCTAATGTCGTCCCCTGCTGCCCGGAGTGCAACGCCCGGAAAAAATACATGCTTCCCATAGAGTGGGCGGAATACATGGACTCGCTGGAAAAGAGCTGAAAATACCTCCATGCCCGAATGAAACCGCACTGTTTCGCTTGAGCCGCTTAACCTTCCGGGAAACTCCGCCCGTTTTTTTTCGCACATTGTCGTAGCAGCTTGACCAAAAAAGACTTTTCCTTCATAAGAGCCTTGAACAAGAGGGTTAATGGCTTTTCAATGAGCGGGGACTTACGTTGGAAAAGCGCGACAACAAACGCAAGAAACTGAGACTGTTGGTACAGGCCGACCCGGGGTCTTTTCGGGCGGTTACCGCCGATATAAGCAAGACGGGCATGTTTCTGGTTTCCACGAAGACCTTTGCCCCCGGAACCAAGGTAAGACTTACCATAAAAATTAACGGCGGAGTCGCCCTTGGAGCCGGGGTCGTGAAGTGGGCGAAGAGAGTGCCGCAAGCCCTCATCCGCCATTCGCGGGGAGGCATGGGAATAGAGTTCACATGGGTATCGCCTGAACTTCAGGAGATACTCGACGGAATCTCGTAAAATTCCCTTATTGTCAGAGGTTTTCTTCCCCCGGCGGCCTTTTTGTGTGTTAGCTTCTTAGCTGTACACAGCGCATTCGACAGAACCAGACGGAGGTTTTTAGTGAAACGTCGCAGTTTAGCTTTACTGGCGGTTGTAGCCACTCTTTTGCTGGCCACTTCCGCGTGGACCTTTACCCAGTCAGGAATGGGACGAGTCTTTCATGCGGTCGGCGACCCGTACCCCAGGATAACCCATCAGGTATTCGCCTACGTAGAGGGGCGGTACGTCGATCCGGAGCGCGCGGACCCCGCGAAAATGACAGAGGGGGCGTTCAAGGCCCTGGAAACCAGTTTCCCCCCGGTCATCATCGACAGGGACTCTAAAACCGCCAGGGTCAACGTCGCGGGGAAGGTCAGGGAGATCGACATCTCACAGGCCACCACCATGCTAGGCGCGGCCCAGTCGCTAAACGAGGTCCTCGATTTCGTTGCAGGGGAACTGCAGGGCTCCGAGAAGAAAGACGACGTCTACTACACCGCCTTCAACGGCGCGGTCTCGGAGCTGGACCCCCACTCCAACGTCATAAATCCCAAGCAGTTCAAGGATTTCATGGTCGGAACGCAGGGGAGCTTCGGCGGGATAGGCTTCGTCTTCGGCCTTCGCGACGGACAGATGTCGATTATAAACCCGATCCCCAACACCCCCGCCGACAGGGCCGGGCTAAAAGCCGGCGACCGCATAATCTTCATCGACGGCGAGCCGACGATAAACATGCCTCTGGATACCGCCAAATGGAAGATGAGGGGCGAACCCGGAACACAGGTCACTCTGACCCTGGAGCGCGACGGCTGGAAGGAACCGAAGGAATTCACCTTTACCAGAGAAGAGATACACGTCGAGAGCGTCGAGAGCTACGTGCTTCCCAAAAAAGACGCTTCCCCGACGGTTCTCTACATGAAGGTCAAGACCTTCCAGAAGGCCACCACAGACGAGGTGCGCTCCGCCGTAGGAAAGGCCGAGCGGGAGAATCCCGATCTCGCCGGAATCATCATGGACCTGCGCAACAATCCCGGCGGGCTCCTCGACCAGGCGGTAAAGCTTTCCGACGGATTCATGAACCACGGCACGATAGTCGCCACCCGCGGCAGAAGCACCGAGGACAGCGAAAAGGTGGAGGCTCAGGAGGACGAGCCAATCTCCGACAAGCCTCTCATCCTCCTCATAAATCAGGGCAGCGCCTCCGCCTCCGAGATCGTCTCGGGAGCGCTTCGCGACCATCGCGCCCTCCTCATTGGCGACAGAACCTTCGGCAAAGGCTCCGTCCAGAAGCTCTATCCGCTTCCCGACAACGGCGCCCTGAAGCTCACGATCGCCCAGTATCTCACCCCCAACGACGTGTCGATACAGTCCATCGGCATACAGCCGGATATCTTCGTTTACGGGGCGAACGTCGGCCAAAAGAAGGCTCGCGTCGGAAAGCCGGTAAAACATATGCTGGAGGCTGACCTTAAAAACGCCTTCACGGAGTGGGGGAGCACCGATTCAAAGAGCCAGCCCATAGCCGAGGTTCAGTATTATCAGGCGAGCGCCCAGCAGCAGGATCCGGACGAAGAACCCGACGGCGAACTTATGGGCGATACCCCCCACAACCAGCAAAAGAGCTTCGCCGAGCTTTCCACCGAGGAGAAGGTAGTCCGCCTCGAAGAAGACTTCATGGTTTCACTGGCCAAGTCGGTCATCGGAGACGTTCCGGCGGAACAGCGGGGCGGCGCGGACAGGGAAATCCTCAAGAAGGCGGCCTTTCCGGCGATAGAGAAAGCGAACAAGAAAGAGCAGGAAAAACTCGCCGAGGCCATGAAGAACGTCGGTGTGGACTGGAGCGAGGGGCAAAGGCCCGAGAAGGGCTCTCTGACCGTAACCATGGACGGGGATTTCAGCCTTACCGCAGGGGATTCCTCGAAGATAAAGATCTCCGTGAAAAACAGCGGCAAGAATCCGGCCCACCGCATCTGGGGAAGGACCAAGTCCGACAACCCGATACTGGACGGCCTCGATTTCATCTTCGGCAAGATCATGCCCGGAGAGGAAAAAAGCTGGACCACCGAAGTCAAGGCCCCCAAATCCCTTCCGTCCAGATGGGACCCGGTCACCATATCTCTTCTCTCGGACAAGGAAGAAGGGGCCGGAGAAGGGCTCGGCGGGGTAGTCGCAAGAGGCTCCGTGCCTCCCCGTTACGCTTACTCCTACGGGTTCTCCGACACGAACCCGGAAAAGAAGTACTCGGGCAATTGCTCCATAGACCCGGGCGACCTTATTGAACTGAAGATGAAGGTCTTCAACCGGGGAGAGGGCGCTTCCGCCAAAACAGAGGTGAATCTTCGCGCCGAGGGCGAGAACGAGCGGATCTACATGAAAGCCGCGAGAAGAACCCTTGAGAACCTGAGTCCCGGCGATTCGAGGGAAGCCCCCATGACCTTTGAATTCAAAAAAGCCGACGACGAAGGGAAGTTCAAGGTAATAGTCTCCGTTTCCGACACCGAAAGCGGCTCGGCCATAAACGACGAACTCGTCTTCACCGTCGGGGACAAGTGCCTTAAGAGCGAGGACAGATTTCCCCCTCTGATGGCGATAACCACTCCTCCGCTTCGGACGACCGCCAAAAAGATCAAGGTGGATCTGAAGGTCAGCGACGATTCCGCGGTTAAGGAACTGTACGCCTATCTGGGCGAAAAGAAGATCGCCTACAAAAACGCCGGACTTACAAAAAATTTCGACACTTCGATAGAGGTTAAACTCGAGGAAGGGTCGAACATACTCGTCATAACCGCTTCGGATGACAAGAACATCACCACGACCAGGTCTTTCATGATCTACCACGCCAAAGAGGGCGGGGAAGTGGCGGCCAGATTAAAGGCCGTTAACGAGTAAACCGGAGACAATGTTGGAAAGCGGCAACGGTATTACTCACTGCGGCTTCGTGGCTCTCATAGGGCGTCCGAACGTCGGAAAATCGACTCTGCTGAACAAGATACTGGGCGAAAAGATCGTGATAACGTCCAGAAAGCCCCAGACCACAAGAAACAGCATAAAGGGGATAATCAACCACAAAAGCTCCCAGATAGTCATCTTCGACACCCCCGGAGTCCACGAGGGGGCGAAGCTGATCAACAGGTACATGGCCCGCCGGGCGCTTTCGACCCTCTCCGAGGTCGATCTGGTTCTTTTTCTGGTCGATGCGAAGGACGGAGTGAGGGATGAAGACCGGATGCTGGCCGAGAAGATCTCCGAAGCCAAAGTCCCAGTCTTTGTCGTGGTCAACAAAAGCGACGTAAGGGAGGGGGCGGGCGGGGAGTTTTCGCAGCTTCTTCCTTCCTCCGAGGTCTTCGAGGTAAGCGCCCTCAGCGGAAAGGGCACAGGGGAACTGCTCGACGCCATGTCCGCGGCCATGCCGGAAAATCCAGCCTGTTACCCGGAGGACTACCTCACCGACAGGCCGGAGCGCTTCATCGCCCAGGAATTCATCAGGGAAAAGGTCTTTGAGCTCACCGGCGAGGAACTCCCCTACAGCGTCGCCGTCACCATCGAACTGTGGGAGGAAAAGCCGGAGCAGGACCTCAACGTCATACACGCGACCATCCACGTAGAACGAGACAGCCAGAAGGCGATAATCATAGGGAAGGGCGGCACTCTCATCAAGGAAATCGGCAAGAGGGCCCGCATGGACCTCGAAAAACTCCTCGGCACTCGAGTCTTTCTGGACCTTCACGTCGGGGTCGAGAAAAACTGGACGAAAGACCCCGTGCAGCTTAAGCGGTTCGGTTACGGCGAGGCCGACGCATGAGCCTCGTAGCCATAGTCGGAAGGCCGAACGTCGGCAAGTCCACGCTTTTCAACAGGCTTGTCCGCAGGAAGGTGGCTATTGTCGAGGACGTTCCCGGCGTCACCCGCGACCGCAACTACGCCACGGCCGAAATCGACGGCAAGAGGGTCACCCTCGTCGATACCGGAGGGCTCGAACCCTACTCGGAAGACGCCCTCACCGGCTCGATGGCGAGCCAGGTCGAGCAGGCGGTAAGCGAGGCCGACCTCATACTGTTCGTCGCCGACGCCCACGAAGGCGTCCTTCCCCTGGACAGGGAGATCGCGGAATTCCTGCGCAAGCGCTCCAGCGACGTACTTCTGGTGGTAAACAAGGTCGATGGCCCGAAGCACGAGGACATGGTAACGGATTTCTACGCGCTGGGGTTTCAGGCCATACTTCCGGTGAGCGCCGAGCACAACCTCGGCATCTCGGACCTGAGGAGCGAGATTGCCGACAGGTTTCCGGAAGCCGAAGAGGTTACCGGCGAAGAGGGCGAGGAGGAGAGCGTCCGGGTCGCCGTCCTCGGAAGGCCCAACACCGGCAAGTCGAGCTTCGTCAACGCCATCCTCGGCGCCGAAAGGGTCATCGTAAGCCCGATAGCGGGCACCACCCGGGACGCCATCGACACCCAGGTGGAGGTCAAGGGGAAAGCCTATACCCTCATCGACACGGCGGGCATCCGAAGAAAGAGCAGGGTCGAGACCGGGGTCGAGCGCTGGAGCGTGCTCAAGGCGCTTAAGGCGATTGACCGCGCCGAGGTTTGCCTCCTGATGGTGGACGCCGTGGAAGGGGTCTCCGACCAGGACCTCAAGATTCTCGATCTTATCGTGCGCGGCGGCAGGGGCGTAATAATCTGCCTGAACAAGTGGGATATCGTGGACAAGGATCACATGACCTTCGACCACACCAGAAAAGAGATCGCCCACATGCTCGGGCCTCACAGGCACATACCGGTAATCTCCATGTCGGCCCTCACGGGAATGCGCGTGGAGAAGGTCTTCGAGCTTGTCGACAAGGTTCACGAGGACCTCGGAAGGCGCATAACCACCAGCAAGCTCAACGATTTCATGGAAGCTGCTATGCGCGAGCTTCCCCCTCCGATGGTGGGAAAGAAGCGGACCCGCATCTACTACGCGACCCAGGTTTCCACCAAGCCCCCGGCCTTCGCCGCCTTTTCGAGCTACCCGGAAGGGATTCCGAAGCATTACGAGCGCTACCTCGTGAACAAATTCCGTGATACCTTCGGTTTCGAGGGCGTTCCGCTCCGCATGTATTTCAGAAAGAGAAAGCGCTCCGGCGAAAACGAGGGCGAAGACTAAGGGATATTTTCTGTAAACAGGCCTTTTCCGGGATCGCGCCGGATTTTGAGAGCGATTTCGTCGCGAAGACAGGGCAAAACCGGAGGCGTAGTTGTTCTACGTCGAGGATTTTGCGACCGATGAGCGGCGAAAGCGGGCCAAAAGCCGGATGCGAGACCTGTGGAGGAGACAATGCTCGGGTTGCCCTGGTTCAAGAAAGAGGAGTTTGAAAAAAGGGTAGAAAGGCTTCAGAGAATTCTCGGGGAGCAAAAGCTCGAAGGGGTTCTCCTTACCCACCGCATCAACCGCTACTACTTCACCGGCACCGCCCAGATGGGCTACGTCCTCATAACGCCCGGCGGGGAGCCTCTGGTCTTTTGCCGGAAAGATTTCGACCGCGCCGGGGTCGAGAGCGTCTGGCCGGTGGAGCCGCTCCCCAGCGTACGCGACCTTCCCGCGCTCATCACGACGCGCCTCGGAAAGATTCCCTCTCCCCTCGGCGTCGAGATGGAGCTTTTGCCCGTCACACAGTTCGATCGCCTCCAAAAGAGCTTCCCCAACACACAATTCGCGGATTCTTCTCACGCCATAATGCTCACCCGCGCCGTAAAGAGCGAAACGGAGCTTTCGGCGATTAAAAATTCGGCCGAAATGGTGCGCATCGGCGCGGGAACGGTTCCCTCGGTCCTCAGGGAGGGAATGACCGAGCTTGAGCTTGCAGCCGAGGTCGAATACGCGATGCGAAAGGCCGGTCACGCCGGTTACACCCCGATGAGAGGGTACAACCAGTGGCTCTTTTACGGCCACGTAATGGCCGGGGAGTCGGCCGCCGAGGCCAGCGGCTACGATATGCCCACCTCCGGCAGGGGGCTTTCGCCGCTTTTGGGGCAGGCTTCGAGCCAGAGGGCGATTCGCGCCGGAGAACCCGTCTCGGTAGATCTCGTTGGCAATTGCGGAGGATACCTGAGCGACCAGACGAGGCTCTTTTCTCTCGGAAAGATTAACGAGCCCTTCGAGGCCGCCTTCGAGGCCTCGCGGCGCATTCAGGAGGAGGTGGCTAAAAGCGCCAGACCCGGCGTGATAGCGGGGAACCTTTTCAAACTGGCCGTCACTCTGGCCGAAAAGACGCCTTACTTCGACAATTTCCTGGGGGAGGGCGACAAGGTTTCCTTTGTCGGCCACGGCATCGGCCTGGAGGTGGACGAATACCCCTTCCTCGCCAACAAATTTCCGATGGCGTTGGAGGAGGGGATGGTCTTCGCCCTCGAACCCAAGTTCATCTTCCGGGGAAAGGGAGTAGCGGGAATCGAGGACACCTACGTGGTGCGGGCGGACGGAGCGGAGCTCGTTACCTCCTCGCCGAGAGAATTAATCGTCATATAGGCCGTCAACCGCCATTTTTTCAAAAAGGACACTTGAAATCTGACGCAGGTGTGTAATTTTATAGGTAAGTGAAATATTTTTCAGGCTGCTATAAGGTGGGGGGGTTAAAAAGGGCGGGTTTCGTTACTTTTGCAGCACTTTGCAGATGAAGGTTTTAAATGAATCCTGAAAAAGTTCTGGTGGTGGACGACAATGTCGATAACGCCGATCTCCTTGCGGAGCACCTCAAATCCGTCGGTTACGAAGTCGAGGTGGCCCACGACGGCGTAGAGGCTCTGGAGAAGGTAGAATCGTTCAACCCCGATCTCGTCGTCCTCGACGTCGTCATGCCGAGAATGGACGGCTTCGAGGTCTGCAGGCGCATAAAATCCAATCCCGCTACAAACTCCATTCCCGTAATTCTCCTTACCTCCAAGGCCGACGTTCCCGACAAGGAAAAAGGGCTCGGCATCGGCGCGGACGACTACATGACCAAGCCCTTCAACCCCCGGGAGCTTGCGGCGAGAGTGAGGATGCTCATAAAGCGCAGGCAGGGCGAGGCCAAGCGCGTCGTGAGGGAAAAGATGGGCGCCCTCGGGCTGATGGCGGAGGGAGTCGCCCACGAGGTCAGAAACCCGATGGTGGCCATCGGCGGCTTCGCGCGGCGAATCCACATGGCGCTTCCGCCCACCGATCCCCTGCGCGAGTACACCACCCACATCATTCAGGAGGTCGAGAGGCTGGAGAACATGGTCAACGCCATCGTCTCCTTCAAGACCCTGATCGCGGAGCCAAGAACCCCGATAAATCTCGTGGACGTGGCGAAATGGGCGATAGAGGGGAAAAAAGAACAGCTTGAAAAGGCGAAGGTGAAGGCTACGGTCGAAGCCGGAAAAGGGGAGACGGTCATTTTCGGCGACGGCAAGAACCTCAAGCTGGCCCTGGAAGCCCTCATAGAGAACTCCGTAGAGGCGATGGACCACGGCGGAGAGATCAAAATTGAGATAGACCCCTCCCGGAAAGACAAAATACTGATCAACGTCTCCGACAACGGGCGCGGCATAGCCCCCAACGACCTAGACCACGTCTTCGACCCCTTCTTCACCTCCAAGATGTCCGGTGCGGGGATGGGCCTTACCATGGTTCACCGCATCGTGGGCCACCACCAGGGGGAGGTCTACATCCGCAGCGAGCTGGGCAAGGGCACGGTCGTAACCATCGAACTTCCCAGGGGCATGACTTGCGAGATATGAGGGGAGACGCAAAGTCTCCCGACAATCTTCTGGATTTTTTCCTCAATTACCTCATCGTCGAGCGCTCGCTTTCAAAAAACACCGTGGACGCCTACGCCCGCGACCTGCGGGCTTTCTTCACCGCGCTCAAAAAGAGCGGAAACATCCCGCCGGAGAAGGCTCAGGCCAGAGACGTGATGGACTTTCTCAAATCCGAGAGCCTGCGCGGTATTGAACCCCGGTCGATGGCCCGCAGGATGTCGGCCCTTCGCACCTTCTACAAGGTTCTCATACGCGAGGGGATTACGGACAAAAGCCCGATGGAAAGGCTCGAATCCCTCCGCCAGTGGCGCTCCCTCCCCAAGACCCTGACGCGGGAACAGGCCGAGGCGCTTGTGGAGAGCCCCGAGGGGAGTACTCCGAAGGGGCTTCGGGACAGGGCGATGCTGGAGCTCCTCTACGGCGCCGGCCTCAGGGTATCGGAAATATGCTCGCTTAGGATAGCGGGGGTGGAGCTGAACGCCGGCTTTATCAGAACTATGGGCAAAGGCTCCAAGGAGAGGGTAGTCCCGATAGGCAAGAGGGCCAAGGAAGCGATAGAGCTTTACCTCGCGGGGGGAAGGCCCGCTTTCGCCAAGGGAAAGAGGGCGACCGACGTACTCTTCCTTAACAGGTTCGGCAAGGCCATCTCTCGGCAGAGCGCCTGGAAGCTGGTGAAGGAAGGGTGCCGGAGGGCCGGGATCCCCGGCGACACCAGCCCCCACACCCTGCGCCACTCCTTCGCCTCCCACCTTCTGGAGGGCGGGGCGGATCTTCGCAGCCTCCAGATGATGCTCGGCCACGCCGACCTCTCGACCACCCAGATTTACACCCACCTTTCGCGCGACCACCTGCGCACTATGGTAAAAAAGCACCATCCGAGGGGAGGGTAGTTTGGAAGTCATAACTACCCACGTAAACTCGGATTTCGACGCGCTCGGGTCTATGGTCGCGGCCAAAAAGCTCTACCCGGAGGCGCTTCTCTCCTTTCCCGGCTCGCAGGAAAAGAGCCTAAGGAATTTCTTTCTCGCCTCCTCGATCTACGCCGCCGGGTTTGAATCCGCCAAACGCATCGACCTTGGTAAAATCACCCGGCTGATCATCGTTGACGTGGGAGACCCCGGCCGCATCGGAAAATTCGCGGAGCTTCTGGGCAAGAAAGGCGTCGAGGTCCACCTCTACGACCACCACCCGGAAGGGAGCGAGGTCATCAGGGCCGATTTTGGCAAGGTCGAAATGGTCGGCGCTACGACGACACTGATGGTGGAGCTCCTGCTGGAGAAAAAAATCCCCATAGAGCCCGCCGAGGCGACGGTAATGCTTCTCGGAATCTTCGAGGACACCGGAAAGCTGACCTTTTCAGCCACGACGCCGAGGGATTTTTACGCGGCGGGAAAACTTCTGGAGATGGGCGCCGATCTTTCGGCGGTGACGGGATTTCTGGAGCCGGAGATGACCGCCGAGGAGGTCGCCCTGCTGGACGACCTTCTAAAAAGCATGGTTACGCGCGCCTTTAACGGCGTGAAGGTGACTACCGCCGTCGCCTCCGTTTCTCATTATCTCGGGGACGTGGCGGCGCTCGCTCACAAGATCTGCGAGATAGAGAACATCGACGTGCTGATTATGAGCGTCTCCATGGAAGGCAGGGTGATACTCGTGGCCAGAAGCCGCCTGCCGGAGGCAGACGTATCCATAATTGCGAAACACTTCGGGGGGGGAGGCCACCGCGAGGCCGCTTCGGCTGCTATCCGCGACCTCACCCCCATTCAGGTCGAGGAAGAGCTTGAAAAAATCCTTCCCTTCTTCGTAAAGCCGAAGATAACCGCCCGCGACATCCTTTCCTCACCCGTTAAGACCGTGGACGTAAAGGCCACCCTTGAGGGCGTCAGGGAATCGCTGAACAGGTACCACGTAAACGCCATGCCGGTGCTGAAAGAGGGAAAAATAGCCGGAATTATCACGAGAATGGTGGTGGAGCGCGCGATAGCCCACGGACTTTCGGGAGCGCCCGCCGAGGAGTACATGACCTCGGAATTCTCCACCGTCTCGCCCGATACCGGCTTCGACACCCTCCGCGCCCTCATCGTGGACAAGCGCCTCCGGTTCCTGCCCGTGGTCGAGGAGGAGACTCTCATCGGCGCGATAACCAGAACCGATATCCTCGAAGTCCTCACCCGCGACGAGCGCATGGAGCCCCTCAGCCCGCCGAAAAGTTCGACCGTGCGGTCCGCCAAAAGGGCTATGGAGGAGCTGCTGACCCCGGACGTCTTTGGAAAACTCAAGGCCCTCGGCGAGCTGGCGGTTTCGGAGGGGATGCAGGCCTATCTTGTCGGCGGGCTGGTGCGCGACCTTCTACTTCACAGGAAAAACCTCGACGTAGACATAGTCGTCGAGGGCGACGCCATCGCCCTCGCGAAAAAGGCCGCCGGACTCTGGGGCGCGAAAGTCCGCGAACACCGCCCCTTCTCCACCGCCAAGATGACCTTCAAAGACGGTTTTTCCATCGATTTCGCCACCGCGAGGACCGAGTACTACAAACGCCCCGCCGCCCTCCCCACCGTGGAGGAATCGAGTCTCAAGCTCGACCTCTACCGCAGGGACTTCACCATAAACACCATCGCCGTCAGACTGGAGCCCTCGCGTTTCGGCGACGTGATAGATTTTTTCGGCGGACTTCGCGACCTCAAGGAGGGGACGGTCCGTATACTCCACAACCTCTCCTTCGTGGACGACCCAACAAGAATCCTTCGGGCCCTGAGATTTTCGGAGCGCTTCGGCTTCCGCCTCGGGACGCAGACCGAAAAGCTGCTGAAGAGCGCGGTAAGCGGCGGCTTTCTTTCCCGTTCGCGCGGCAGGAGGCTCTTTAGGGAGTGGCGGAGCCTCCTTGAGGAAGTGGAGCCCATGAAGGGGCTGAACGTCCTGAATAAATACGGCTGCCTTCAGAGCTTTCACCCCAGGATTGTTCTGAACGACAAGGCGCTCCAGAAACTTTCGGCGGTGGACGAGGTCGTATCGTGGTTCTCGCTCCTCTTCCTCGAAAGGAAGGTGGAGGCGTGGAAACTCGTAATGCTCGCGCTGCTCGAACCGCTGGACGACGCCGAGCTGGACACCTTTCTGAGGGAGTTCAACATAGAAAACGCCGAGGGAGAGGAACTTAAAAAAGTGTGGAAGGAAGGAAACGCGCTTTTGCTGGCCCTTCGCACCTCGAAATCCGGCGATTTCATACCGGATTCAAGGATTTACGGGATTTGCAGCGCTTACGGAGATATCACTCTTCTGTGGGCGATGGCGAAGACGCGCGACGAGTCCAAGCGAAAGGCGCTCAGCAGGTATTACACGCGCCTCGTGAACGCAAAAACACTGCTCGGAGGCAAGGACCTCGGAAAGATGGGGGTTCCTCCCGGCCCCGACTACAAAAAATTGCTCTCGGAGCTTCTCGGCGCACGCCTCGACGGAGCAATTTCGACGAGGGAAGAAGAGATCGCCTGGGTGAAAAAGAGACTCGCCAGTCACAATTAGTGTCCCGTATCCCGCTCCCCTGTTGCAATTCATGGTGCGCCGGGGTTACAAAGGGGTTGACTGGATTTTCACGGGTGTTAGGATAAAGAAGGTATCTTTTTACTCTGACGGAGACCCTTATGAAATATACGGTGCTTGTTGTAGACGACGAAAAGAGCATCCGTGCCCTTTACCAGATGGAGCTTGAGGAGGAGGGGTACAACGTCCGCTCCGCCGAGACCGGGGCGGAGGCCTTTAAAATTATCAGCGAAGAGCCCGTTCACGTCGTCGTGCTCGATATCAAGCTAAGGCGCGAGAGCGGCCTTCACGTCCTTCAGGAAATATCGAGAAATCACCCGCGCCTTCCGGTCGTGCTTTCCACTGCGTACGGGGCCTACAAGGACGACTGTTCCACTTGGCTTGCCGAGGGCTACGTCGTCAAGTCCACCTCGCTTGACGAACTCAAGGTACAGATAGCCAACGTCCTGAAAAGACACTACGGCGCGGGCGAATCCCACTAACAATCCGGTATTTTCCTTTGCGGGAGAAATTTCATGGGGACGGACAACCTCGTCTTTCTGGAAGTACTCGAATGGTTTGACAATTCGGGCAAAACCGTGGCCCACAGGATTCCCGAAAAGGGCTCCGGCGAGATAAAGTTCGGCGCGCAGCTAACCGTCCGGGAGAGCCAGGCCGCGGTCTTTTACTCCGAGGGAACCGCCTGCGACGCCCTCGGCCCCGGCAGGCACACCCTCACCACCAAAAACCTTCCTGTATTGAACAAGATGCTGGCGATTCCGTGGGGGATGAGAAGTCCCTTCCGCGCCGAAGCCTATTTCGTAAACCTGAAAGATTTCGTGAACCTCGGCTGGGGCACCAGAGACCCCGTGGCCTTTCGGGACAACGAATTGGGGTTAGTTCGCCTCCGCGCTCACGGTGTCTTTAACGTCCAGGTCGTCCAGCCCGTGCTCTTCGTGAACTCCATCGTCGGGACGAAGGCGAGCTATGACATCGCCGATCTTGAAAGCTATCTGGCACAGGTTATAGTCTCGCGCCTGAACGACCTCCTCGGCGAAAAGCTCGACACCCTCCTTAACCTCCCGGCCCTCTACGAGGAGATAGCGGAAGGGCTGCAAAAGCGGTTGGTTGCCGATTTCGCGCGCTACGGCCTTTCGCTGAAGTCTCTTTTCATAAACGCCATAACCCCTCCCGACGAGGTGCAAAAGGCTATAGACGAGCGCACTCGCCTCGGAGCGATCGGGGGAAGACTTGACGACCTCCTGAAGATGAAGATGGCGATGGCGCTTGAAAAAGGCGCTTCGGAGGGGGGCGCTCAGGCCGGAGGGATGGGGATGGGTCTCGGCATGGGCATGGGAATGGTGGTTCCGGGCCTTTTCGGAGGAATGCTTTCCCCGGAAAAGGGCAGAGCCGAAAATATGTCCGTCTGCCCGGACTGCGGAGGGGAGGTGAGCCGTGACGCGCGGTTCTGCTGCCATTGCGGAAGCCAGATAGTGGTGCTGAAAAAGTGCGCCGAGTGCGGGAAAAACATCTCCCCGAGGGCGAAATTCTGCCCTGCGTGCGGGGTTCCCGCCTCCACTCCGATCCATGACAAGGTTTGTACCCACTGCGGTGCGAAAAACCTGATGGAAGCCTCCTTTTGCAACCAGTGCGGACAGTCCCTGGGCTGACGGGAGACTCATAAGTGGCGGAGGAAGAGTCAGGCAATTCCCCCGCTTGGGAAGCAGTCGGGACCTGCCCGCAGTGCGGGGCCAAGGTCGAAGTCGAAGTGGGCGACAGGGTCCTCTCCTGCCGCTACTGTAAAACCAGCCTCTACATAGTTCAGGACGGCCCGCTCGGTTACCGCCTGCCCGTCGTAGACGAGTTTCGAGGGGAGGAGATAATCTACCTGCCCTTCTGGAGGTTGAAGGGCCTCCGCTACAAGGTCTTCAGCGAAACGGGCGAGGTCGAGGCCCATCTTCTCGATTCCACCGCCCCCGCCACCTCCCTCCTGCCTGAGGGGGTGAGTCTGGGCGTGCGCCCCCAGGCCTGGCAGCTCACCCTCACCAACTGGCCCAAAAACACCCCTCAAACCGACATCCCCGTGGAAAAAGCCATCGACGGCAGCGCCGTGGACAAGGTCTTCGGCGTGCGCGTGGACCAGCTCATGTCCCGGCTCATCGGCGAGACCGCCGTAATCGTCCACGCCCCTTTCGCGCTCAGGGAGGAAGGGGAAAAAGTCTGTCTCCGGGAGGCTTTTCCGGACGGGCGGCAGTACTGCCTCACTCAGGGTGAAGCGGGCGCGCTTAAAGAGGCGCTGGGAAAGGCCGGAAACCACGCCCCGATGAGGTTTTTGCCGCTCATCTGCCCCAATTGCGCGGGGGCTCTGCCCCCCGACCACGGCGCGGAGGTGCTTCTGTGCCCGAACTGCGCGAAGGCCTGGTGGACGAGGGGAGAGAAGTTCGGAGAGATGCCCTTTGCCCTTCTCGGCGAACTGGGAGAGGGGCAGAGGCTCTTCCCCTTCTGGCAGCTGGACTTTTCGGCGGAGTCCATAGGGCTCAAGAGCAGGGCTGACCTCGCCCTCTGGGCCACCCCCTACCGGATAACGCCTAAAGAGTGGGGTTCGGACAACTGCTCGGCCCTGATCCCGGGTTTCAAGATAAAATCTAAGATATTCCTGCGCCTCGGAAAGATCGCCACCCTCTTTTTTACCGGCGAACACGGCCCGCCGAGGCCCGAGAAGGGGAAGATAAACGCGGAGCCGGTGAGGCTTTCGCTGAAGGAGGCGGTCGAAGCCCTCCCGGTAATCCTTTCGTCAATGGTTATGGACAAGAAAAACCGGCTGCCGCTGATCGCCACTACGGAGTTCAGGATTCTGCGCGCGCGCCTTTTGTACATTCCCTTCGCGCTGGAGAGGAGGGAGTGGAGGCATCAGCCGAGCGGGCAGGTGATACCGGAAAACGTTCTTATCTACGGAGCCAACCTCTAAGTCCGGCTTCCTCTTTCGGCGAAGGGCGGCGTCGTTTCTCGGGCGCGCTCCTCGCCGTATAAACGGTACTGCTCGTCGCGCGCCCTGCGGACTCCTTGCCCTTCACCGAAATAGTTTGCCGGAAATTACGGCTTGACCCTCGCCGTACGCTTCTTCTTGACAGGCTCTCCGCGCATCGATTTTTTGAACCTGTTTGGCGGCTCTTTCTTCGGAGGGGCTTCTTTCTTCGGAGGGGCTTCCTTCTTCGGAGGGGCTTCCTTCTTCGGAGGGGCTTCCTTCTTCGGAGGAGCCTCTTTCCTCGGAGCGGTTTCTTTACGCGAAGGAGTATCTTTCGCTTGGGGAGCTTCTTTTCTTTTGGCGCCGCCTTTGCGGAGCCGCGCGATCAGCGACTCCATGTCCTGCGGGAGAGGGGCTTCAAAGGAGACTATCCTGCCCTCGGTGGGGTGCTTGAAGGACAGTTTCCAGGCGTGAAGGGCCTGACGATCGAGCAGCACCTCTTCCTCCTCGCCGGGGCTGTAGTGGCGGTCGCCGACCAGCGGATTGCCGATGGCCCGGAACTGGACGCGAATCTGGTTTTTGAGGCCGGTCTCAAGGCGCACCTCAAGAAGCGAAGCGCCGTCGAATTTCTCCAGAACCTTGTAGTGGGTTATCGCTAGTGTGCCGTCGGTTTTCACTACAAGCTGGCGAAAGCCGTTCTTGGTCAGCTTTAGCTGGTGGCGGAGGGTGCCCTCGTCCTTCCTGGGAACGCCGCGCACCACCGCGAGGTAGACGCGCTCGGGGGTGTGCTCCTTAAACTGCTCCACCAGCTTGCCCCAGGCGTTTCTCCCCTTGCCGAAGACGACGAGGCCGGAGGTGAAGCGGTCTATGCGGTGTACGGCCTGCGCCGAGCGTTTCTGGGAGAGGAGGTAATTGTTGATTATCTCTTCGAGGTTCTTCGAGCTCTTTCCGGGAATTGGAACCGTCAGGATGCCCGCCTTCTTGTTGGCCACGAGGATGTCCTTGTCCTCGTAGACCACGGTGAAGGGCGTTCCCTGTATCCTCGACTGCCTCGGGGCGCTCTTTCTTTCACCTTCTCTTTTCAATGTTTCTCTCTCCGGCCCGGAAACTCTATCACTCTCGCGGTTTTTTCCGTTTTTTCCTTACGGGCGGGAGGCTCCTCTTCGGGGGGAGACTCAGTTGCGGCCGGGACTGGGTCGGGTAGACGCTCGATGCGGACGGGAATGCCCTCCATCGAGTAGGGTTCGCCGTTTATCTGCGAGGGTTGCAGTATCCAGGTCATTTCGCGCTCTTCGATAGCCGGGTTGAGGATTAAAAAGCGCATTTTCCGCCATCCCGGTTTTACGTCGGGAGATATCTCCTCGACCCTCGCGAAGAAGGCGAGCTTTTCGTCGATGTACACCCCGATTACGTCGAGGGGTCTTACAATGGTTTCCATGTTATTTCATTCCCGCCATATTGGCGTTTTGGTAACGGGGATCGAAAGTCACTTCGCTTCCGGCCCAGGGCGGAAGGGTGAACTCTTCATCCTCCGCTTCAAGTTCGATTTCGGCGACGACAAGTCCGGCAAGTTCTCCCTCGAAAAGGTCGAGTTCCCATTTTTTGCCGCCGTGTGTAATTATATGCCGCGTTTTCTCGATAACCCTGCTCCCCGCGACGCGAAGTTTAAGCAGGGCGAGGGCTTTTTCACGTTCGATTCCGGTTTCTATCTCCTGCCTCGAAAGGAGCCCCTTGCCCTTGACGGTAAGTATGCCCTTCTGTCCGGTCACGCGGACGCGCACCACCGGGTCGAGGCCGAGATACGCCTGCAGAATCTTTTCCCCTTCTCCCAGAGGGGGAAGTTTCTCCTTCAGGACGAGGAATTTTCTCTCTATCTCCAAAATCAATTACCTCTAAAGGGTATAAGTCCTTCCGCCGGTGCAGCCTTCCGGCGGACGCCGCATTCTACCATTTTACCGGAGCAGGAGAGCGTTTCAATTTCCCCGGAGGAGGCGATTATTAAATTTTTCTCCTGCCGAGGAAGTAGAGGCCGAGGAAATTGACTCCGAAGTGA
Organism: bacterium; assembly: GCA_004322275.1. NCBI lineage: Bacteria > bacterium. Next base: position 48,544 of record SCTA01000040.1, on the reverse strand, counting down.
GCCAGGGTGGGCGCGAGAAGCCCCCCGGTCCTGACGGCGAGCCAGCCGAGTCCGAGTCCCGCTCCGAGGGCCCAGACCGACCAGACCCACATCTTCTTTCTGGGGACCAGGTGGAGGAGGCCGAAGACGAAGGAGGAGCCGTAAAGCCCAAGGTAGGGCAGAAGGACGCCCCTGAAGATAAGTTCTTCGCCGAAGGAGCTGAGGAAGGCCAGCAGCAGGGCGTCCATGGGATGCAAGAGCCCCACGACGGCCCGAAGCATCCGCACGACGGCCTTGCCCCAGTGGGTGAAGCGCATGAAAAGCTCGCCCGTGACGATGAGCGCGCCTCCGGCGGCGAGGCCGAAAAGAATGCTTTCCCTCGGATTTTTGCCGAGGAAGAACTCCTCCCCGCGCGTCGCGCCGTAAAAGACGAGGGGCTTTTTCAGCCAGAAGATCGTCACCAGCGCCAGTATTATCCCGAGGCCGTAGGCGAAAGCCGCCCTGCCCATTGGATTCTCCGCCGGTTCTATGTATTCTGAATTTTCAGTGGTCAAAAGCAGTTTAGCCTTTCAAAATTTGTCTTGGAGGCTGTTGAAAAACGTCGAGAGAAGCCCCGGTTTCAAGGAGACGCGCAGCGAGAAGCGAGGCAGTATAGTTTAATACGCCGAGCTTTGAGCGAGCACGCGACGCAGAAAACGGGGCTCGCAACAGTTTTTCAAAGCCTCCGAAGGGAAAATACCAGATTTACAGGGGGTAAAGCCATGACTGAAAAAAATAACGGCTGTGTCGCCTGCGGTATCTGCTGCGATCTTTATGGGGCGGCGCTCACGGCTTCCCAAAGCGACCTGGAACGATGGCGTAAGGAGGGGCGAGCGGACATCCTCTCGGCGGTGGGCGAGGACGGCGCTCTCTGGGTGAAGAGCGACGGTTCGAGGCAGGAAGCCTGCCCTTTCATCGTGCGCGAAGGACCGGATCGCGCCGTCTGCGGGATACACGACGCGAAGCCGGAAGTTTGCAGGGGTTATCCCACGGTTTACCACAACAAAAAATGCGTGAGGGGCGTGGTTTTCTAGGAGCCCTTGAGCGCGATCCAGCTAGCCTGGCCGTAGGATATTCCGCCGTCGCCGGGGGGTATCAGGCGGTGGTGGTGGACCTTGAGCCCCTCTTTTTCCAGCATGAGCTTTAGCGATTCGGCGAGAATCGAGTTGAAAAAGCAGCCGCCCGTGAGAAAAACGTCATTCAGCCCTTCTCTTTCCGCGACGCTCTTTGCCGCCGTAAAAAAGGTCTTCGCCAGCGCCTCGTGAAAGCTTCTGGCCATCGCGGACTTGTCGCGGTTTTTCAGCGCGTCGTCCAGAAGAGCCTGAAGGAGGGGAGAGGGGTCGATTATAAACTTCGAGCCGTCGGGGGTTATCTTTCCCTCCGGGTAATTTCTCGAAGAGAGCGAGCGCGAAGCGGCGGCTTCCAGTTCCATCGGCCCCTGCGCCGAATAGAGTATCCGCCCCTCAATGCCGAGGGCAATGGCGGCGGCCGAGTCGAAAAGCCTGCCGCAGGAGGAGGTGAGGGGGGAACCCAGCCCCTTTTCCATCATCGCATCCAGAGTCGTCAACTCCTCAGGCGTCTTTCCTCTGAAAATGCCCAGAGGCAGCTCCTTCCAGCCGCTTCCCGCGATAAGGCGAAGGTGCGAGGCCGCCATCCTCCAGGGTTCCAGCGCCGCGCTGTCGCCTCCCGGCTGGGGGACTGGCAGAAGGTGCGCCTTGCGGGAGAAGGAGCCGGGCTTGCCGGTCAGAATCTCTCCCCCCCAGATCGTCCCGTCGTGGCCGTAGCCGACGCCGTCGAGAGCCAGAACCACTCCCTCGCCGGTGAAGGAGTTTTCGGCCATGCACCCCGCCCCGTGCGCCTCGTGGTGCTGGATGCGAAGGAGGGGGATGGACTCTTCGGCTGAGTATTCTTCGGCGAAAGCCGTCGAGCGGTAAGAGGGGTGGAGGTCGCAGGCGGCGAGGACTGGCCTGGCCCGCAGCAGCTCCAGAAGGTGGGTTACTCCCCTTCGGAAGTACTCCTCGGTTTCGAGGTTTTTGAGGTCACCCACATGTGAGCCCACGAAGGCGAGGCCGCCCTGCAGGACCGTCACCGCGCTCATAAGCTCCGCACCCACCGCCAGAACCGTTCCGGGGTTCTTTCCCTTCACAGGAACGGGCCTGGGGGCGTAGCCCCTCGCCCTTCTGACAGCCACAACTCCCAGCGACCCCATATCCTTTAGCACCGAATCGTCCACCGGGTGGATTATCGGGCGGTCGTGGACCAAAAAGAGGTCGGCGACCCCGCCGAGTTTTTCAAGCGCCTCTTTCACAGTGGAGATAAGCGGTTCGTCGCTCCGGTTGCCGCTGGTCATTACCAGCAGGCGGGGCGAACCTTCGTCTTTAAAGAGAAGGTGGTGGAGGGGTGCGTAGGGAAGGAAGAGCCCCACGGTGTTTTGCCCCGGCGCGACGGAGGGGGTGACCGGCGAGGTCTCCCTTGACGGGCAAAGGACAATCGGCGCCCAAGGGCCCGCAAGCTCCCTCTCGGAGCCCTGCGACAGCCTGCCCGCGCTCCTGGCGGTCTTCATGGAGTCCGCCATCACCGCGAAGGGCTTTCCCGGCCGCTTCTTTCTTCGGCGAAGGAGGGTGACGGCGTCTTCGTTCGCCGCGTCGCAGGCGAGGTGGAAACCCCCGATTCCGAGAAGGGCGACTATGCCCCCCGAGGAGAGGATCCTTGCGGCTTCGGCGACCGGTTCAGAATCTATTCTCTCTCCCGAGCCGTCGAGAGCCCAAAGCGATGGGCCGCAGGCGGGGCAGGCGTTGGGCTGCGCGTGAAAGCGCCTACTTTGCGGCGCTTCGTACTCCGTCTCGCACGCCGGGCACATTGTAAAACCCGCCATCGAGGTGTTGGGGCGGTCATAGGGGGTTTTTTCGATAATCGTATAGCGCGGGCCGCAATCGGTGCAGTTGATGAAGGGATAACCGAAGCGCCGGTCCGAGGGGTCGAGAAGTTCCGCCAGACATTTAGGGCAGGTGGCGATGTCCGGGGGGATTATCACCGAGGAGACCGGGTCGGTGCGCGAGGAGACGATTTTAAAGGAGTTTTCGCCGGAAACGGGAGAAATGTTTTCGCACTCTACGCCGAGGATCAGGGCGACGGGGGGAAGTTCGCGTTCAAGGCGGCTGCAGAACTCGTCGAGGACGGCTTTTTTGCCCTGAATCTCGATCTCCACCCCCCGGGTGGTGTTGGCGACCTGCCCCGTCAGCCCGAGGCCGCCCGCGAGCCGGGCCGCGAAGGGGCGGAACCCCACCCCCTGCACGATGCCGGAGACTCTTAAAAATCTTCTCTCAAACGGTTTTTTCACTTCAAATTCCGCGCCGAAAAAGAAAAAAGCCGGAACCAAAGGCTCCGGCTTTCCTACGGCAAAGCCGCAAAGCTCAGGCTTCTTCGATGGCGTTGGAGGGGCACTCTTCAGCGCAGGTGCCGCAATCGACACAGCTGTCCGCGTCGATCAAGTATTTGCCGCCGCTCTCGGAGATTGCGCCCACCGGGCAAGCGTCTACACACTCACCACAGGCCTGACACTTATCGGTTATCTTGTAAGCCATGTTTTTGTCCTCCGGGTTTTGGTTACGAGGCTTCATGCCTCGAGTTTTTTACGAGTGGAAAGAATGGATTAACTGTAATCCGCTGTCAAGAGCTGTTTTATTTTCCGCGTTCCGCCAGTTCTTTCTTTCTTTTCGAGTACTGGTCGTGCGAGAGAAGTTCCTCAGTGCGGGCGCGGCCTTCGGCGGCTCGCTTGGCCGTTTCGGCGCGCTCCTGGAGGAACTTTCTGAAAACGGCTGTCGCGCGGTTGAAGAGGTTTTCGTTTCTCTCCTGAACCGTGGCCAGCCGGTTGGTGTCGAAGATCGCATCGTCCTTCGGATATTCGCTGTAAAGGGTCTTGAAGAGCTCCTCAACCTCGGCGTCGCCGCCGGAGTGGGACAAAAGCTCGCGTAGGTCTTCGCGCCGCGTTTTCCGCTGCTCGTTTACCTTGAAGTCCCGAAGCCCGTCCGCGCCGATGCAGGATTCGGCCGAGGGGCACCACTTGGCGCACCCGAGATCCATCCTGTCGTTGAAGACCCGCTCGCCGCAGCTTCCGCACTTGCGGCGCATCTCGTCCTTGAAAAACTCAACCGGCTTTTTACACTTGGGGCACTCGACGTCGAAGATCGAATCGTAGCCCCACTGCGCGGTATCCTGCCCTGGGCACTTTGCCATTTGCTCTCCTTTTTAAAACTATTACCAATTTAACCATGATTTGGCGCGCGGGGGCGAAAAAATTTTGAGCCGAAATTTTTTTTTCGGCAAGGGTTGACCCGCAAAGCTTCTCCTCCTGTAGGACAAACGCTCATGTCCATATTCCGGAATTCCTACGAAAGATTGAGCCGTACAGCCTCTTGCAACCGGCGGCGCGTAACCTAGACTTCAAATAACCCGCAAAACGATGCGGAAAATGCACCGGTTCCAAAGGGCAAAAGACCAGTGAAGATTAATTTTCGTATTGCATTGCTGTTATCGGCGGCTCTCCTGCTCATCTCCGTTCCTTCCAGGGCGTCGAGCCCCTGCTGCGAATCCGCGGGTTCGGACCATGCGGAAGCGGGAAACACCGCCATCGGCGACAGGTTCCTGATGGGGCTTTCCTACAGCTACTCTCTGATGGAGGGGTACCGCGAGGGGGCCGAAAGCCTTTCCATCGGCGACATCCGCGAAAAGACCGATTACACGGTCATACCGGTCGATATGGAGATGGAAAGGTACACCCTTTCGGCGGGCTACAAGCCGAACCCGCGCACCCCGGTATCCGTCGCCGTTCCCTACGTCCGCTACACGATGGCTATGTCTCTTGACCGCGGTCCCGGACTGGGCTGGGAAGAGACGGAGATGGACCCGGTATCGGGCCTCGGGGATATCGTCCTTCGCTCCGGTTACGTTATTTCTCCTCCTTCCGAAACGGATAACGGCTCCCTGACCGTGGGCGCGGGCGTCAAAACTCCCTCGGGCGATTACAGGAAGAAGGGTTCCTCGGGGAATTTCATCCACGCCCACATGCAGCCCGGCTCCGGCTCTTGGGACCCTCTGGCGTTTATCGCCTACGGGAGGGAGGGGGAGAAAGTCTCCTTCGACCTTTCGGCTTCCTACCAGTACGCAACCCGGAATCCCGAGGGTTACCGCTTCGGCAGCGTCGCCTCCCTCAAGGCCACGGGCAGGTATTACCCGCTGAGGCGGCTGGGAATCTCCGGAGGGCTGGAATTTCTGGACGTTGGAAAAGCCAGCGACCGGGACGGCAAGTACACCAACCCGGCGAGCCTTATCGACGATACGGCCAACACCGGCGGCGACGCCCTTTGGGGCTCGGCCGGACTGGAACTGAGTCCGCCAGGCAGCGCGAACGTCAGCCTGAAATTCCAGTTTCCGCTTTGGGAGCGCGTGAACGGGATTCAACTCGTTACGAAATACGGGCTTGTTGCGTCATTTTCAGCGAGCTTCTAGGTTAAAGGATAGAGAGTGAAGAGAATTTCGACGAAAACTGCGATTGTCGTGACGGTGCTGGCGGTGACGCTGGCGCTGATGCAGCTTTCCGTCGTCTTTCAACCTCCCGGCAAGGCCGTCAATTCCGGATCTCACTCCGCCGTCTGCATGGGAAACCACGAGCTTTGCGGCTGCGCGCCGGAGCGGGTGGCCGCGAAGACCTGTTGCTGCTACCGGCAGGAGGAGCCCTCCTGCTGCGATTCGGGCCAGCACGAGAGCGATGAAAAATCCGGGCAAGACCGCGACAGTTCGTTGCCCGGCTTTTACGCCGCTCCCTGCGGCGACAGGGCAGGATTTATCGATTCCTCCCAGGGGAAGCCCGATCTTTTCCTGCCGGTGGTTTCACGGGCCGAAACCGGCGAATGGCGGGTTCTGAGCTATTCAACCCATTCGGAAACTCCCGCCGGGCGTTACCCGGAACCTCCCGACCCCCCTCCCAAAGTGGCCTCCCTCGTCTGACAGCTCCCGAAACCGTCTCTAAAGCAAGATAGCACACCCGCAAAGTCGAAGGCCTTGTTGTGCGCCCTTGTTCCGGGCGGTACGGGAAAATCCTCAGGAAACGTAAGAATTTGCTGGATAAAAGGAGAGTTTCGATGAAGAAAATAATTCAGGGAGGTCTGGCCCTGGCTATGGCGCTCTCGTTTATAGGTTGCAGCGGAAGCGGCGGCGGCGACGGTTCCGTGGACAGCTCGATAACCCTCACGAACAGCAGGCAGGGATCGGCCGGCGGGTTTGTGGACATAGACGGCGACGGCGACGAAGACAAGATCGTCGGCGCTCCTTACGCGGAAGCGGCCTCAAAGACCGGAGCGCTTCTGGTTTACACCAGGGAGGGCGAAGGTTACGGCACGAGGCCCTCGATGGTGCTCACCGGCGACGACAATTTCGGCTTTTCCTTCGCCAACGTGGGAGACGTGGACAAAGACGGCATCGACGATTTCGCCGTTTGCGCCCTAAACGGTTCCGGCGACGGAGCCAGCGACCCTTCCCTCAGCGGAAGCGTCTACGTCTACCGGGGAGGGACCGGCGGAGAGCTGATAAAAAAGCTCTCCGGGGAGTATCCGCTTGCCAAGTTCGGCTACGCCATCGCCGGAGGAGATCTGGACGGCGACGGATACTCCGACGTGATTGCGGGGGCTCCCTTCAACACCAGCGACCCGGCGCTCCAGAGCCAGGGGGCGGTTTACCTTTATTTCGGGCCGGATTTGACGCGCACAATTTCGCTGTACGCAACTTCGGCGGTAAAGGGACTGGGATGGTCGGCCGCTTCCGGAGACGTAAACGGCGACGGAACCGATGACCTCCTTATCTCTGCTTCCGGGAAGGTTCTCGGCTTTTACGGCGGTCCCGCCTTCTCCCCCTCGCTTTCGGCTCCCGACGTGACCGTCACCAGCGCCGCCACCGGCTTTGGAAGAACCCTGGCGGTGCTTGGCGATATCGACGGAGACGGCTTCGGCGAGTTCGCTATCGGAGCGCCCAAGGCGGTTGTAAACGATGGCAAGGAAACCGGCTGCCTTTACGTGATAAAGGGAGGAACCGGAACGAGGACGATCGATCTCTCAACGAATCCCTCCGATCTCCTCGCCAAAATCTGCGGAGCAGGTCCCTTCGATCGTTTCGGTTTTGCTATCGCGCTCGCGGGAGATATCGACGAAGACGGCAAGCCCGATTTCGCCGTCAGCGCCCCTCTTTGCAACTGCGCCGGAAAGCCCATGGGCGGAAAGGTCTATTTCTTCAAGGGCAAGGACGTGAATTCCGCCTCCACGCTCTCCTCCGCGACCTCCTTCGACGCAATGATAGAGGGTCAGGGCTACGGCGTCTGTCTCGCTGCAAACGCCGAGGGAAACATCATGATCGGCGGCCCCCTCTCGAACGGCAACACCGGAGGGGTGAGCATGATCGATCCCGCTACCGGAGCCCCGGTCACCGGAGGCAGCAGCGGCGGAGATACGGGCGGAAGCGGCAGTTGTCATTAGGAGGATATCCCCCATCATCCTTTAAGGGAGATTTTGAGATGAGAAAAACCATTTTGAACATAAACGCTTTAATCGCCATCGGGCTTTTCGGGACGGCGCTTTGCGCCGTCGCCGCAGATTACGGCCCGGAAAACTTTTCCGCCGCAGGGCGCATGTACCAGCCCGCCCCGTCGGACCACCTTCCCGGCAAGGACAACGGCCCCGGAACGGGGCTCCACAACGCGGGGGAGGACTGCGGCCTTTGCCACCGCCCCAATGGGAAGGCGCAGAACTACGTCTTTTCAGTTTCGGGCACTTTTTACGAGGACCGCGCCGCCAGAAGGACCGCCGAAGGCGGCGAGATAATCCTTCAGGACATCGGCGGCAACGTCATAAGCATGACCAGCAACAGCGTGGGGAACTTCTGGTCCTACACGTCCTTTGCCAGCAATCCCTACTCCATCGCCAGCCACTCCGGCACGACCGTATTGCTCTATACCGATACGCAGCCGGCGGACCCCGCGGATTCGCGGACCTGGCAGTACAAGGGGTGGGTGAAGAGCGGCGACCAGACGACGCCGATGGTCACGATAGCCCCGGTGGGCGGCGCGACCGACCCGTCCTCCAGGATGAGCTGCAATATGCACCATTCCGCGATGGGGAGCAGGGGCGGCCTTTGGGGCGCCAGAAAGTCCACGCTGGACTCTTACCCGGCGGAGGGGATGAGCTTCAAAAAGCACATCCTGCCGATCTTCGTCTCAAAGTGCGTGCCCTGCCACATTCCGGGGGCCACCATGTCGAGGCTGGTGACGAAATCGGACGTCGAGGACCCTTCAACCTCCATCGACTACAGCAACGGCCAGGATTTCACCACTTACGCGGGCTCCACCGTCTCCTCCGTTGAAAAGAAGGGGATAGCGTACTTCGCTCTGGACTACGCCGCGACCCCGGACGAAAGCCCGCTTCTGACCAAGACCATCGCGGGCCCGGCGGGCGAATTCACCCACGCCGGCGGGTATTTCTGGAGCGCCGAAGACCCCGACTACAGGGCTATCCGCCAGTGGATAGCCGAGGGCGCGCCGGATAATTAAAAAATAACCCGCAAATAAAAAGGGAAGGGGCTGCGGCCTTTGACGCAGCCCCCCGTCCCTCCTCAATCTCCTCCCGCCTGCAAATTATTTTGCGCCGCAATCTTGAATTTATTCTATATTCGTACTGTAACGCTCAAGCGCGCGCAGGGGAGGACCATGAAAAATTTTCACAGGTTCAAAGGTACCGAGAGCTACGTTGTAACCGACGAACTGATGAGCGTCGTGAACGTCGCTCTGGAGCTCGAAAGACCGCTGCTGGTGAAAGGGGAGCCCGGCACCGGCAAGACCCTTCTGGCGCACCACATAGCCCGCGCCCTGGGGCTGCCGATAATTGTCTGGAACGTCAAATCGACCACGAAGGCGAGAGACGGCCTTTACACCTATGACACGGTTTCGCGCCTGAACGACGCCCGCTTCGGCGAGGGCGACGTGCGGGATATCGGCAGGTACATCAAACCCGGCCCCCTCGGAAGGGCTTTTTCGGCCACGGAGCGGACGGTCCTTCTCATCGACGAGATAGACAAGGCCGATATCGAGTTTCCCAACGACCTCCTTTCCGAACTGGACGAGATGAGCTTCGAGGTAATCGAGACCGGGGAGAAGGTCACGGCGAAGCAAAGGCCGGTGACGATAATAACCTCCAACAGCGAAAAGGAGCTTCCCGACGCCTTCCTTCGGAGGTGCGTCTTTCACTTCATAGCTTTTCCCGGCGAAAAAAAGATGCGCGAGATAGTGGAGGTACACCACCCGGGGCTGGAAGAAGGGCTTCTTGAGAGCGCCCTTAAGATATTTTACGGCCTCCGCGAGGTTCCCGGCATAGGAAAACCCCCCTCTACCTCGGAACTCATCGACTGGATACGTGTTCTGCGGGCTTCGGGCACCGGCTTGCCCGTTGATGGCGCGGGAAAACCTGAAAACATCCCCTTTCTCGGGGCTCTGCTCAAGAACCGGGAAGACGCGGAGGCGCTTTCAAGGAAACCGGCGGGAAGGTGAGGAGTTGCTGACAGCCTTTTTCTTCGCCCTTCGCTCCTACGGAGTTAAAGTCACGCCGACCGAGTGGCTTACCCTGCTGGAGGCGCTTAAACGGGGGCTTCACGGCCACACCCTCGACGGCTTTTACGCCCTCTCGCGCTCGCTCCTTGTAAAGAACGTCGAGGATTACGACTCCTTCGACCAGGTCTTCGCCGCCGTCTTCCGTGGAGCTGACGCCGCCACCTATGACCTGGACGACATTCTCCTCTGGCTGAAATCCTCCGCTACGCCGCCTGAACTTGGCCGCGACGAACTCGATTATCTTAGCAGTCTGAGCCCCGGCGAGCTTTGGGGAGCGATGGAGAAGATTCTGCGTGAGCAGAAAGGGGCGACTCACTGCTGCGGCGATCACTTCGTCGGAACGCGGGGAACGAGCCCTTACGGGCAGGACGGCAAGAACCCCGCCGGTGTGACCTTCGACGAGGAGGGGGACGGCGGGGGAGCGCTCCTTAGGGCCGTCAGGAGGGATTACAGGAACCTTCGCGGCGACAGAACCCTCGACACGAGGCGCATCGGCGTCGCCCTCAAGCGCCTTCGGGCGCTGCGGAGCGAGGGGGCGGAAACCCTCTCCATCGACGAGACTATCGACCGCACCGCGAGAGAGGGCGGGGAGATTGAGCTGGTCTTCGGCAGGGAGAGGGAGAACCAGACACGGCTGGTGCTGGCTATGGATACGGGCGGGTCGATGGAGCCCTTCAGGGTGCTTTCGGAGAAGCTCTTCTCGGCCGCCAATTCGATCAACCATTTCAAGGAGTTTCGCCCCTTCTACTTTCACAACTGCATCTATGATAATCTCTACACCGACGTGGAGAAGGGCGAGTTCGTGGAGGTGGAGGACTTTCTTCGGCAGACGAGGGGAGGGGATTACAGGCTCATCGTCGTCGGCGACGCGGTGATGGCCCCCTTCGAGCTTATGATTCCCAACGGTTTTATGGAGAGAAAGCGCGTCTCGATGATAAAGGGGATAGACCGGCTGAAAAGCCTCGCGAGGGCTTTCCCCAAGCGCGCGTGGCTAAATCCCGTCGCGGAAGCCGAGTGGGCCGGACACAGAACCATCGAGACCATCGGCAGAATCTTTCCCATGTATCCGCTTACCGTGTCCGGCATCGACAGCGCCGTGCGCGCACTGGTTTAACGGTGGTTTTTGTTCCCCATACGCGACCTTAACCCGACGAGAACCACCCCTTGGGGGGTGTATCTCATAATCGTCCTGAACGTCTTCGTTTTTATAATCGAGATACAGGCGGGGGTGCTCTCCCGCATACCCACCGAGGAAACCTACGCCTTTTTCAACAAGTTCGGCATCCTGCCCATACGCTATTCCGACCCGTCACTTTCCGCCCGTTTCACCCTCTGGGAGCAGTCGCTTCCCTTTTTCTCTTCCATCTTTATCCACGGGGGATTTTTTCACTTGCTGGGGAATATGTGGATGCTCTGGATCTTCGGCGACAACGTGGAGGAGTGGCTCGGCACGGTCAGGTTCCTCGCCTGCTATCTGGTCTGGGGGCTTTTCGCGGGGCTCATACATCTCGCCTTCAACTTCACCTCTACCCTACCCACCGTCGGGGCTTCGGGGGCCATAGCGGGCGTTCTCGGGGCGTACATGCTCAAATTCCCGAAAGCGAGGGTGCTCACCCTCGTGCCGATCTTCTTCTTTTTCCAGTTCATAGAGCTTCCCGCAGTGGTCTTTCTGGGGATATGGTTCTTTCTCCAGCTCATACAGGGCGCGGGAGGGGTCGCCGGGAACGTCGCGTGGATGGCGCACATCGGCGGGTTCGTCGCGGGGGCTGCGGCCTATTACATTTTCAGGGGCGAAAAGGGTTCTTCGGTACGATGAAGAGAGAAAGTGCGAAACTTCTGGTCTGCGACAACGGCGGGAATATCTACGACCATCACGAGCTTTCGATGACGGGACAATCCGGCGCTTCGTGGGTGAGGGTAGACGAGGAGGAGCTTATCCCTCTGCCGGAGGGTACGAAAGTCTTCTTCCTACCCGGCTCGCAGGCCGTGGGATGGGACGAGGCCGCGCAAAAGCCGAAGGTTTTGAAGAACATGAGGGGCGTAACCGCCATGCTGCAGGCCGGGTACGCGAGGACGTTACTTCCGGCGGCAAGTTACCCCGGCGGCGCGCCGGACTACGGCTGCCACTCCTACCTCCCGCTCTGGGCGTACGCGGCGGTTGGCTGGCGGGAGGGGAAGATGGTCGCGGCGGCCTTCCGCGTCGATCCGATGACCCATTCCGAGACCTGCCACTACGACGACAGGGAGATCGCCCCGAGGGTGAGAAAGCGGATTAAAAAATCACCGCAAAACCGCCTTATCACGCACCTTTCCCGCTGCGCACTCGAATACCACTGCTTCGCCGCGAAGAACTTTTTCATGCAGCGGTGGGAAGCGCCGCTCCCGACGGCGATGGCCTGCAACGCCGCCTGCGTCGGCTGCATCAGCCTCCAGCCCTCCGACTGCTGCCCCGCCTCTCAGGAGCGGATAGAGTTCACCCCCACCGTCGAAGAGCTTTCCGAGGTCGCCGTCGAGCACCTCGAAGGGGTCGAGAGGGGGGTAGTCAGCTTCGGCCAGGGGTGCGAGGGAGAACCTCTCCTCGGCGGAAACCTGCTGGAGAGCGCCGTAAAGGATTTTCGCGCCAGAACGCAAAAGGGAACTGTTCATCTCAACACCAACGGGAGTCTGCCGGAGGAGCTTCTTAAAGTCGCCCGCGCCGGGCTCGATTCGGTGAGGATTTCCGCGAACTCCGCGCGGGAAACCGCCTACAACGCCTACTACAGGCCGCGCACCTACCGCTTCTCCGACGTGAGAAGGTCGCTTGAGCTTTCGGTCAAAGAGGGGCTTTACACCGCGCTCAATTACCTTATCTTCCCCGGCGTCACCGACCTGCCGGAGGAAATGGACGCCCTCTTCGAGCTTGTGAATTCGACCGGACTCCAGATGGTTCACTTCCGCAATATGTCCATCGACCCGAGGCTTTACCTCGAAAACCTCCCGAAAGACATCAAGGAGGCGAAGGGAGCGATAGGGATAAAGAACGCGGCCCTGAAACTCAAACGTGAGTTCCCGAAGCTGGACATAGGTTACTTCAACCGGCCGAAGGAAGAGTTCGGCGCGCCGCTGACTACGCTGGAGTTTCTGGAGGGCAAAGGTTCTTGATTTGATCGTCGCTCCCGCGAAAGCGGAGTAAACGTAGGTTGCGTTAGGCGAAGCCGTAACGCACCGATAATATCCTCAATCCGACCAGGCTTGGAGAAGAGAATGAACGACCCCGCTAGTGAGAAAGAAGTAAAAGAGAAGCTCAGAGAGACGTTTGACGACGTGGCTGAAGGATATGACAATCCCGCTCTGCGCTATTTCTCCGAGAGCGCGAAATATATTCCGGAATTCATGGACCTCGATGGCAATGAAAATGTGCTTGATGTCGCGACCGGCACCGGCAACGCCGCGATAGCGCTTGCTGGAGCCTTGCCGGGGGGCCACGTTACGGGAATCGATTTTTCAGAGGGGATGCTCGCGCGCGCAAAAGCCAAGATCAGGGATAGAGGCCTACGTAATATCACTCTGATCCCCATGGACATGCAGGCCCTCTATTTCCCGGACTGTTTTTTCGATGCTGCGGTATTTTCATTCAGCATCTTCTTCGTAGAAGACATGGAGCAACTGCTTTGTCATATCCTTTCAAAGGTGAAGCCGGGCGGAAAGGTGATTGTGACGAACTTTTGCGAAGGGACTTTTTCTCCGCTGGTGGATATGTTCTCTGAGCGAATCGGTAAATACGGCGTTGAGACTCCCTCGGCGTTGCGGCGCCTCTCAACCCCTGAGGAATGCATTTCACTTTTTGAAAATGCCGGGCTGGCCGATATCCGCGTCGATGTTAAAGACCTTGGCTATCATCTCGCCGATGCCGGACAATGGTGGGATGTTGTATGGAATGCGGGCCTCCGCAGACTCTTGAAGGAGCTTACTCCTGATGATCTGGAGGAGTTTAAGAAAGAACATTTGAAGGAGATACAGGAACTCTCGACAGGTGAAGGGATATGGCTTGATGTGAAAGTTTCGTACGCAATCGGGAAAAGACCGCTTTGCAGATGAAACACCCTACGGTTGGGTTCAAACCTGCACCGGAATAGCCCCAAATGCAAGGCCCGCGCAGCGACCTGCTTCGCTAAAGTTTCGGTGCGTTACGCCGCTTCGCGGCTAACACACCCCACGGTCTGAGAGCTTGCCCAAGCCGGATTATTTTGTGGAAATGACGGTAATCCGGCGCAATTGCAGAGACCCGCTTTTAAATACGGCACAGGATTTTGTCGCCGGGCGAGGAGCCCGCAGTGAGCGCGACGAAGATAGTAGCGTGACTACGTCGAGGAGCGCGAGCGAGTAGCGACCCCCGGTAAAAGATTCCGAGGGCAGGCTTCGCCCCGCGGCAAAAGCCGAAGCCGTCAGGCAAGTGACACGCCGGGGGCGTAAAGGATGCGCTGGACAAAGAGTTACTTCTTCTCCTTGTGGCACATATAACATTTAACGTGGTCCAACATCAGCTTCCCCTCCCTGTTGAGGTGGTCGGGAAGGACTTTGGGTGCGCCTTCGGTTCCCTCGATGTGGCATGAGGGGCAGCGCTCGAACTGCCTGGGGTTCTCGTGGGTCTTGTCGTTCGGCGTTTTCTTGGTGGTTTCGGGGGGCGCGTTCCAGAGAACTATCAAAATCAGGGCGCAAAGCGCGATAAAACCGATGTTTAACCACTTTTTCATCTAAAAACCTCTTTTAAGGTAAGGAGGCTGTTAAAAAACGTCGAGCAAATCTCTGGTGCGTTACGGCTTCGCCTAACGCACCCTACTTTAATCAGTGTGCAGCTTCTTCCACTGGTTCGCGAATCTCTCAAGTCTGGAGACCACCCTCGCATTCAGCGTTCCTTCGGGGTAATCGCCGAATTCGTTGGCGGTGCCGGGGGTCATGCCGGTGAGTATCTCAAGCCCTTCGTCCACGGTCGAGACCGAGTATATATGAAACTTCCCTTCGTTTACGGCTTTTACGACCTCTTCGTCAAGCATGAGGTTCTGGACGTTGGCCTGCGGGATCATCACCCCCTGCGTTCCGGTGAGCCCTTTAGCCTTGCAGGTGTTGAAGAATCCCTCGATTTTGAGGTTTACCCCGCCGATGGCCTGTATCTGCCCCATCTGGTTTACCGACCCCGTGACGGCTATATCCTGCCGGAGGGGGATGTCGGTGATGGCGGAGATCAGGGCGTAAAGTTCGGTGGAGGAGGCGCTGTCGCCCTCCACGCCGCCGTAGGACTGCTCGAAGCAGATGCTTGCGCCGAAGGTGGGCGGTACACGCTGCGCGTACCTGGCACCGAAGAACCCCTGGAGTATCAGCACGCCTTTGTTGTGGATTCTGCCTCCCAGCTCGGATTCGCGCTCAATATTTATGACGCCCTCCTTGCCGAGGAAGACTCTCGCCGTCACCCTTGAGGGCTTGCCGAAGGCGTAGTCTCCCATGTCGTAGACGGAGAGGCCGTTGACCTGGCCTACAACCGTACCTTCGGTGTCGATGAGGATGGAGCCGTCGGTAATCATCTCGCCGAGGAGTTTTTCAAGGTAGTCGCTGCGGTATTTAATCTGGTCGAGTGCCTTTTTGACGTGCGTCTCGTCTACGACGCTCTGCCCGGCTATTTTGGCCCAGTGGCTCGCTTCGCGCACCAGGTCGCAGAGACCCAGAAAGTGGGTCGCCAGTTTTTTCTGATGTTCCGCCATGCGGAAACCTTCTTCGACGAAGTAGGCTACGGCCTTCCGGCTGAAGTGGATGAGACCTTCCCGGGCGCACTGGTTGGCTACGAGGTAGGCGTAGCACATCCTGTTGTCGTCGGTGTCCTCCATCTCGCTAACGAACTCGCCCTTGACCTTGAAGAGCTTGTGAAAATCCTCGTCGTACTGCTGGAGGAGGTAGTATATCCACTGCGTTCCGAGGAGGACGACCTTGGTCCTTATGGGAATCGGCTCGGGCCGGAGGGTGGTGGTGGAGATGAGGCGGTACTGCTCGCCGATCTCCTCCATCCGTATCTCCTGATCCTTTAAAATCCGCTTCATAGCCTCGTAGGCGAAGGGATTAAGGAGGACCTCGCGGGCGCTGAGGACGAGAAAGCCGCCGTTGGCGCGGTGGAAGGCCCCGGCCTTTATCTGCGTATAATCAGTGAAAAAGGTGCCGTACTGCGCCCTGTACTCCATCCTGCCGAGGAGGTTGTGATGGTTGGGGTTGGATTCAAAGACGACCGGAGCGTGTTCAAGCCCCTTGTTGTTGACGAGAAGATTGACCTTGTAGCGCTTAACCAGTTCGCCCGGCCCCTCGTCTCTGGGGAAGAAGGGGAGGAGGGGGATTGGCGGCCCGTCGCGGCTGTCGGTCCGGAATCTGGCGATGTTTTCGAGAACGTCCTTTTTCAGGGCCTGAAGGTACTGGATGACGCGGGGGAAACCTTTGTATTTGTCTTCGAGCAGAAAGAACTCCTGTCCGACGGCGGACATCGCGTAGCGGTTGTCGAGTTCTTTCAGGCTTTCCTGCATCTGCTGGTCGATCTCTTTTACGAGATTTATCGTCTCGCGCAGTTTCTCCTGCAATATGTCGCGGGATCTCTGGATGACCCCCTTTTCTTCGTCCGTGAGTTTCTCGAAATCGTCCGGGCTCAGAGGCTCGTTGTCCTTGCCGTAAATGAGGGCCAGACCCTCCGCGCTTCTCTGTACGATGAAGCTGTGGACGTTGGCCAGTTCTTCGAGAGACTGGAAAGCCTCGTTCTTGGCCTCCTGGTTTTTCCTGAAGACCTCTTCCTTTTCTTTTATGTACAGCTCGTTCTGGAAGACCTTGGGTATCTCTTCGATCAGCCATTGAACGAGGTGCGCCACGCCGTCGCGGAACTCCTCGCCGAGTCCGGGAGTCAGCGCTATGGCCCTGGGCTTTTCCTCTTCTTCAAAATTGAAGACGTAAACCCAGTCGTCGGGAACGGCACCCTTTTTCGCGAATTCTTCTATGACGCCGGTAGCCGTGGTCTGCTTGCCGGCTCCGGGGGGGCCGAAGAGGAAGACGTTGTAGCCGTGGCTTTCTACGTCGAGGCCGAAATTGAGGGCGGAAAGCACGCGGTCTTGCCCGAGGGGTTTCCAGAGCTGGGGGAGTTCCGCGGTAGTTTCAAAACCGAAGGAATCGGGCGGTACCTTCTTCCTTAGCAAATCCTGCTGCACAGGGTTCTTCATTTTTCCTCCACTTGTTGTTTTTTCATTCTACATCCTTGCGGGAACGTTTCAAAGGAGGCGGTGACCCGCCACTCATTTTCTGCTAATCTTTTTAAAATTTTAAGGGGATTGATGAATTGCATGTAAACCGCTTTGCAGTGAGAAACCTCAGACTCGCGCCCGGCTCCGGAAAAAGAGAACTTCTGGAAGCGGCCGCGGGGCGTCTGTCCGTTTCACCCGGAAAAGTCCTTTCCCTTTCGATACTGAAAAGGTCGATGGACGCCAGAGGGAGAAGGCCCCCGGTTTACGAGTACTCCGTGGTTCTGGAGGTGGACGGCGAACTAAAGGTACAGGAGTCGGCAGCCGAGGTTTCGCGCTACGAGGGCGAGGAGTGGGCCGTAAGGCCGGTAACAACCCTTCCACGCCATCCTCCGCTTGTCGTCGGGGCGGGGCCCGCCGGTCTCTTTGCGGCGCTACGCCTCTGCGAATACGGATTGAGGCCTGTAATCCTCGAACAGGGGAAGATTGTCCGCGAGCGGATGGCTGACGTAGCGGCGTACTGGAGGAAGGGGATTTTAAACCCCTTGAGCAACGTGCAGTTCGGCGAAGGGGGGGCGGGGGCCTTTTCCGACGGCAAGCTCACCACGAGGGTGAAGGACTTCCGGAAGGAGTGGGTCCTCCGGCGGCTCGTCGAGGCCGGGGGTGGCGAAGAGATTCTCTTCGACTCCAGGCCTCACCTCGGCACCGACAGGCTGCGCCGGATAATCGCCAACGTCAGGGAGTATCTGACGAAGAGGGGCGCGGTTTTTTTCTTCGGGAGAAGAGCCCGGGAACTCATAATTGAAGAGAACCGCGTCAGGGGAATAATCACCGAAGAAGGCGAGCTTCCGGCCGGGGCGGTCTTTCTGGCCACAGGCCACAGCTCCCGCGAACTCTACCGGGCGCTCGGAAAGCAGGGGGTGGACCTTCAGGCCAAGGGTTTCGCCGTCGGCGTCAGGGTCGAGCTTCCGCAGGAGCTTGTTAATTCGCAGCAGTACGGCAGGTGGGCCGGTTACCCCGGTCTTTCGCCCGCCGAGTTCTCAATCAAGGCTCGTTCGGGCGACGGGAGGGGCGTATATTCCTTCTGCATGTGCCCGGGCGGGACGGTCATACCCGCCGGAGCCGAACCGGGCGGCGTTGTGGTCAACGGCATGAGCGGGGCGATGCGCTCCGGCAAAAACGCCAACGCCGCGCTGGTGGTGGAGACGAGGCCGGAGGATTTCGGGGGGGATCCCCTGAAGGGGCTGGATTTTCAGCGGCGCTGGGAGAAGAGGGGGTATGAACTGGCGGGTGAGATGGCTCTGCCCTCTCAGACCGTGGCGGCGTTTCTCGGAAAAGGGAGCGGACCTGAGGTGCATTCCAATTGCCCGTGGCCTCTGAAAAAGGCCGATCTTTCGGAGTGCCTGCCCCGGTTCGCCTCTACGGCCCTTCGTGACGCCCTGCCCGCGCTTATCGCCCAGTTACCGCCGCTGGCGGGTGGTAACCTTATCGGCGTCGAAACGAGAACCTCCAGCCCGGTGCGCATCCTTCGGGACGGGGAGATGAGGTCCCTGACCTTTAAAAATCTCTATCCGGTAGGCGAGGGGGCGGGTTACGCGGGAGGAATTGTAAGCGCGGCGATAGACGGGGCAAGGGCGGTGGACCACTGGGCGGCAGAATCCGGCGGAAAGGTTTCGAGAGTTTAATTCCATGAAGTCATTGAAATTTGTTTTCCTTGCGATGCTGGCGATTTTGCCTGCGGAAACTTACGCCGGGGTGAAAATTCTCGCGCCCGTCGCCGGTTACGTGAGCGGCTCGGAATACCTCTGGGTGGTTGTCGAGTCCGGCAAACCCCCGCTCGTCGAAGTTGACAACGTGAAAGCCAAAGGGAGTTTCACCGGGGAGGGAAAAATTCGCCACCTGAGAGTGGGCGGGATTTCCCCTTCGGGCTCGGTTTTAAAGGTGGACGGGCAGAAGGTGGAGGTTTCCTTCAAAAAGGGCTCTCCGTACAAGGGAGAACCCCTTTTTCACGATTCTTTCGCGAAAAACTGCGGCGAGTGCCACGAGGCGGAAGGCTCCTGCAGGGATTGCCACAAGAGTTACGGAACGGGAAAGCACGGAAAACCGGATTTCGCCAAAAAGTGCTCCTCCTGTCACAAAGCGGGCATGCCTTCGAGCGAAGAGACCGTAAAACTTTGCGCAGGTTGCCATGAGAAGTATTCTTTATCGAAACACCCGAAGCTGCGCCACCCGGTCACCTCTAAAAACGACCCTTCGAGGCCGGGAAGGCGCATGGACTGCGTTTCCTGCCACGATCCGCACGGGCCCAGGGATCTTTCCGGCGGTGACGGCAAAGAGTGGTGCAAGGAATGCCATGCAAATCCGTGAGCTTGAAATCAGGAAGCCGGAGTTTCCCCTATGAGCGGTAAACTGAGGGACGACCCGGAAAAATTCGGCGGTGACGACGGTATACCGGAGGAGACCGAAAGGGAGTATTCGCCTTCCGACGAGGAGGAGATAGCCGAACCCGTCGCCATTGAGCCGGAGGTTCTTGAAGCGGCCGACGTTGATTTTTTCGAGACCGATCTGGAGGAGCCGTCACACGGCAAGGGGCTCATAACCGCCGAGGGCGGAAGGGCCGACCCTCTTTCCCAGTACCTCAGGGAGATCGGAAGGCACTCGCTCCTGACTCACGAGGAGGAGGAAGAGCTGTCCACCCGCTACCACACCCAGGGCGACCTGGAGGCGGCTTATCGGCTCGTCGTCTCCAACCTGCGCCTCGTGGTCAAGATAGCCTACGAATTTCGGCGCAACATAAGTAACCTCCTCGACCTGATACAGGAAGGAAACATCGGCCTTATGCGGGCCGTAGAGAAGTTCGACCCGGCAAGGGGCGTCAAGCTCAGTTCCTACGCGGCGTGGTGGATTCGCGCCTACATGATCCGCTACATTCTCAACAACTGGTCGCTGGTGAAGATAGGGACAACCCAGAACCAGCGAAGGCTCTTTTTCAACCTTAAAAAAGAAAAAGAGGCCCTTGAGGCCGAGGGATTCCGCCCTGAGCCGAAGCTTCTCGCCTCCCGGCTCGGCGTGAAGGAGCAGGAGGTCATCGAAATGTCGATGAGGCTCTCGGGCTCTGACGTTTCTCTCGACGCCCCGGTTGACGAAGAGGGGACGACTTCGAGGATGGACCTTTTGCCCGACGAAGCCCCTTCCTCCTTCAGCGAGCTGGAAAACGAGGAACTCCGCAAGGTTATAAACGAAAAGCTGATGGGGTTTCGAGAGACGCTCGAAGCGCGCGACAGGATTATTTTCGACAAAAGGCTCATGGCGGAAGACCCCGAGACCCTGCGCGAGATAGGCGACCGCTTCGGCGTCTCCCGCGAGCGGATACGCCAGATGGAAAACGACCTTAAAAAGCGCCTCAAGGAGTACCTGAAAGATATGCCGGAGCTTTCGGATGTCGTTGAATCCATCGAACGATAGGGGCTGGACGCCCGTTCCCGGCGAGGTTCTTTCCGTCACCGGGCTGATCTCTCTGGTCAGGGCTCTTACGGAGAACACCTTTCACGATGTCTGGCTTGAGGGCGAGATATCGGATCTTCGCATCCCCGCCTCCGGCCACGCCTACTTCAATCTAAGCGACAAAAACGCGCAGCTTCGCGCCGTCTGTTTCCGCTCCGCGCTCCGTCTTCTCGATCACCCTCCTAAAAACGGCATGGCCGTGCTGGCGAGGGGCCGACTTTCCGTCTACGAACAGAGGGGCGACCTCCAGCTAATCGTGGAGCACATGTCGCCGGTGGGCGAGGGGCTACTTCGCCTTCAACTCGAAGCGCTGAAGAAGAAACTCCAGTCGGAGGGGCTTTTCGCCGAAGAGCGAAAGCGCCCTCTTCCGGCGATGCCGAGGGCGGTGGCGGTCGTCACTTCGCCAACCGGCGCGGCGGTGCGCGACATACTGCACGTTTTAAAGCGGCGCGCTCCCTGGCTCGACGTATACGTCTGCCCGGCGCGGGTGCAGGGGGAAAAGGCCCCGGAGGAGATTGTAAGAGCCCTTGAAGACGCGCAGGAACGGGAAGCGGTCGAACTCGTCATCGTCGGGAGGGGAGGCGGCGCGGGGGAGGACCTTTCCGCCTTCAACGACGAGAGGGTCGTCCGCGCCGTAGCGGGGTGCCGGGTTCCCGTAATCTCCGCAGTCGGCCACGAGACGGATTTTACCCTGACGGATTTCGCCGCCGACAAACGCGCCCCGACCCCCTCGGCCGCCGCAGAGCTGGCGGCAAGGGAATCCTCCCACTGGCTGGCACTACTGGCCCGTTCGGAACTCTCCCTGGCCTCTTCGATGAGGGCGCTGACGGCGGAACTTCGTGAAAAGCTCACTTCTCTCGACCCATACAGGTCCGAGCCCGGCCGCGTCATAGAGCGAAGGCGGCTGCGGGTTGACAGACTCATGGAGACCGCTTCCGGCGCTCTCGCCCGGAACTTCGCGGGGCTAAAGGAGAGGTTTTACGAAGCCCGGAGGGAGTTGGGAACCATCTCGCCCGAGCTTCGCCTCGCCGGGGCTTCCTCGCGTCTCTGCGCTCTGGAGGCAAGACTTCATATCTCTCTTGAACGGGGGTTCTCCTCCAGAAAGAGCAACTTGTCTCTCCTTAGCGGGTCGCTTGACAAGCTCAGCCCCTCGGCGGTCCTGAAGAGGGGGTATGCCGTGGTTGTCGACAGGAGTGGAAAGATAGTCACCGACGCCGCCAGTCAGTCGCCGGGAGACGAGGTCGAGGTGAGCTTTGCGCGGGGGTCGCTCGGGTGCAGGGTGGTCAGGGTGGACGGGACGTAAGCCATTTACCGTGTTGACAAATTAAGGCGGGATACTAGCTTTAAATTGACGGTATTGTAAAAACGCCTTAACTTTCCCGGGGTGCGGTATGGAAAAGAGCAAAAGATTCGAGGTTCTCAGGCGCTCGATGGTGAAAGAGCAGATCGAGGCGAGGGGAGTGCGCGACAAACTCGTGCTTTCCGCCTTCAAAGTCCTCCCGAGACATCTTTTCGTGCCCGAGGACCTTCAGGATTCCGCCTACGACGATGCTCCCCTGCCCATAGGCGGCGGGCAGACCATATCGCAGCCGTATATAGTCGCGCTCATGAGCGAGGCGCTGGATGTCTCCAGCGGAGACAAGGTGCTGGAAGTGGGAACCGGCTCCGGCTATCAGGCGGGGATACTCGCCGCTATGGGCTGCAAGGTCTATTCGATAGAAAAAGACCCGGTGCTCTCCAAAAAGGCCGAGAAGGCGCTTGCCTCGTGCGGTCTGGGGGAAGAGGTTAAGTTCTTCGTGGGCGACGGAACCCTCGGGCTCCCGGAATTCGCCCCCTACGACGCCATAATAGTCACCGCCGGAGCCCCTTCGGTGCCCCCGGCCCTGAAAGAGCAGCTCAGGCCCGAAGAAGGCGTTCTGGTTATACCGGTAGGAACTATGGGCTCCCAGGAGCTTTTGAAAATCGTCAGGGAGGGGGATTTGTACAGGCAAATCAGCCTCGGCGGCGTTCGCTTCGTCCCCTTGACGGGTGAGAGAGGCTGGTGAACATGAGACGGGCGCTTCTAGTCATCGACATGCTGAACGATTTCACCGACAAAAACGCCCCTCTTTACGTCCCCGACAACTGGATAATAATGCCGGAGGTCAAAAGGAATATTCTTAGCGCCAGATCGCGGGGAGAGCCGGTGATATACGTTTGCGACTCCCACGCCATCAACGACCCTGAATTTCACCGCTGGCCGCCCCACGCCGTCGGCGGAACGAAGGGGGCGCAGATTGTCGGTGAACTGGAACCCGAAAACGAAGATATAATCGTCAAGAAGACCACCTATTCCTCTTTCTGGAAGACGGAGCTGGACAAAAAGCTGGAGGAGTTGGAAATTGGAACGGTCAGGCTGACGGGATGCCTTACCAACATCTGCGTCATGTACACGGCTTTTGAATGCACTGTGAGGGGCTTTTGCGTCGAGGTTGTGAGGGACGCCGTAGCCGGGATAGACAAGACAGACCACGAATGGGCGCTAAAGCACATGGAAACCGTACTCGGGGCAAGGATTATATGAGCGCGAAAAAGAAAGGAAGTTTCCTCAACGTCGTCTCCGAAGAGGAGATAGTCTCGGGGGTCGTCACCGACGTTTATTTCGAGCGAACGAAGGATATCCTGAAAAAAAAGGGAATCTCAAAGCGGGTCCGCGCCGAGATAATGACCAAAGGGTTTCCCGAGGACTGGGAGTGGGCGGTCTTCGCCGGACTGGACGAGGCGATGGGGCTTCTGGAGGCCCTTCGCGCAAGGGGGGCGGACCTTAAAATCCGTACGATTCCCGAGGGCTCCTTTTTCAGGCCCTGGGACACCGTGCTCGAAATCGAAGGCCCCTACGAGGACTTTTGCCTGTACGAGACGGTCCTGCTCGGGTTTTTGTGTCAGGCGACCGGAATAGCTACGATGGCGGCGAGGTGCAGGCTGGCGGCGGCGGAGAAGATTCTGCTCTCCTTCGGCGCGAGGAGGATGCACCCGGCGATATCGCCGATGATAGACAGGAGCGCCTTTCTCGGAGGTTTCGACGGCATAAGCGTCATCTCCTCCGCCCAGAGGCTCGGCGTCCCCCCGATGGGTACGATGCCTCACGCGCTCATACTGGTCATGGGAGACACCGTCGAGGCGACCCTCGCCTTCAAGGAGTATTTCGGCGACAAGGCCAAGGTAATCAGCCTCATCGACACCTTCAACGACGAGAAGTTTGAAGCCATGCGGGTAGCCGAAGCCCTCGGAAAAGAGCTCGCCGGGATACGGCTCGACACCCCCGGAAGCAGAAGGGGCGATTTCGAGAGGATAATCCGCGAGGTAAGGTGGGAGCTCAACCTTCGCGGCCACACTAACGTCGGCGTCTACGTCTCGGGCGGCCTCGGAGAGTACGATATCTACAAGCTGGAGCCTCTCGTGGACGGCTTCGGCCTCGGAACCGCTCTTTCTTCCGCGCGCACCGTGGATTTCGCCATGGATATCGTCGAGGTCGATGGAAAGCCGCTGGCGAAGCGGGGCAAGAACTCCGGCGCGAAGGATCTTTTCGCCTGCCCCGAGTGCCACGCCACGAAGACCACCGCAATGGGCAAAAAACCCTTCGGCTTCTGCGTCTGCGGAGGCCTCTGGAAAAAGCTTACCGAGGAGGCGGTTCCCGGAGAGTACGACACCAGCGTGGAGGCCGCGAGAAGGCGCGTCATACGGGCTCTCGCCGCCCTGCGGGCTTGACCGCCCGCCCCGCCGCTGCTACGATCCGAAGAACCGCTCCGACAGAGCTTTCCCCTTTATTGCTGGAATATTTATGATCTCTTTTTCCGAAGCGCAGGAGAAAATCCTCTCCTCTCTCGAACCTCTGCCCAGCGAAACGGTCTCGATAACCGAAGCGCTCGGCAGGGTGCTGGCCGAGCAGGTGTTCGCCCCGAGAAACCTTCCGCCTATGGACAACTCGGCGATGGACGGCTACGCCTTTTGCCGCTCCGACGCCGTCGGCGAAAGGGCGGTGCTCCGGGTGGTGGACGAGATAGCCGCCGGGCATCTTTTCTCCGGCGCGGTGGCGGAGGGCGAGGCGGTAAAGATAATGACCGGCGCCCCGATACCTCCCGGCGCCGATACCGTCGTACCCGTAGAGGATACTGCCCGGCTGGGCGCGGAGGTGGAGATACTTTCACTGCCGAGGCCGGGGGCCAACGTCAGGAAGGCCGGAGAAGACGTTTCGGCGGGCGATCAGGTTCTTCCGCCGGGGATACGGATACGCCCGGCGGAGGTCGGAATGCTCGCCTCCCTCGGACGCTCCTTCGTCAAGGTTCACCAGAGGCCGAAGGTGGCCATTCTCGCCACCGGCGACGAGATAGTGGAGATAGACGCCCCCACCGAAGGGTTCAAGATAATCAACTCCAACTCCTACGGCCTTTCCGCGCAGGTTCTGGAGACCGGAGCGATACCGGTGCGCCTGGGCATAGGGCGCGACGACAGGGAAGGGCTTCTCGAAATACTTGGTAACGCCCGCACCTGCGACATGGTTCTGACCACCGGCGGCGTCTCGATGGGCGATTACGACTATACCCGCGACGTGCTCGCCGAATGGGGCGTTGACACGAAGTTCTGGAAGGTCGCGGTAAAGCCGGGAAAGCCGGTGCTCTTCGGCATGAAGGGCAGGGTGCCGGTCTTCGGCCTCCCCGGAAACCCCGTCAGCGCGATGGTCTCCTTCGAGCAGTTCGTAAGGCCCGCGCTGAGAAAGCTGATGGGGGCGCAGAGGCTCTTTCGCCCGGTCTTCAAGGCCATCCTCGACGAGAGGGCGGAAAGGGTGAAGGGCAGGCCCGACAGGATAGAGTTCGTCCGGTGCAGAATCGAACGGTTCGGAACGCGCTTCAAGGTAGTCGGTTTAGGCAAGAGAAGCTCGGGCATGCTCTCCACGCTGGTAGAGGCCAACGGCCTTCTCATCCTTCCCGTGGGACGGGAGGTTATCGAGCCCGGCGAAGAGGTGGACGTTCAGGTCTACGATTACGAATTCCTGGAAGGCAGAGCGGCGGGATGGTAAAAAAACCCGCCATTTGCCTCATCTCGGGTTTTTCCGGCAGCGGAAAGACAACCCTCGTCGAAAAGCTCCTCTGTTACCTCAAGGAAAAAGGCATCGCCGCCGCCACAGCCAAGCACCGCCGGAAAAAGGTAGAGGTCGACACCCCCGGCAAGGATACCTGGCGCCACAGGCGCGCGGGCGCAGTGGCTACCTTTTTCGCCAACGGCGACGAGCTGGTCATCTTCAGGGATAGCCCGGCCGAAGGCGTCACACCGGATTTTCTCGCCGGTCTCTGTCCCGAGGGGACGGCTCTTTTACTGGTCGAAGGGTGGAAGGGGGAGAGCGGCTACCCGAGAGTGGAGGTGCTGCGGGCGGGGGAAACCCCCATGCTGGCGGAGGGAACAATCTGTATCGCCGTCGAGGACGCAGCCGCGCGAATCGAAGGTGTGACGGTCCTCCACCGCGACGACGCGAAAGCCATCGCGGACCTGATAGTTAAAAAGGTTCTGGAGCCTTGAAAACGGCCAGATTCCTGCTCGCCTCGTCCCTTGGAGAACTCGCGGCGCTCGACGAGCCCGGTTATTCGGGCGTCAACTTCGGCGCGGAGTTTTGCCCGATGAAACTCCCCTCGGGCGAGGAGGTCAAGAAAGCCCGCATCCTCTGCGCCGGAAGGGGACTTTCTTTTTCCCTGGTGACGCCCCTCGCGCGCCAGGCGCACTTTCCCCTCGTGACCTCGTGGCTCACGGAACTTCTCGTGAAGGGGGAGGAATGGGTCGCGAACGACTGGGGGGTGCTTCATTTCGCAAGCGGCAGGGGAACTGCGAACCCTGTGACGGCGGGGAGGCTCCTTTCGCGCCAGCGGAGGGATTCGCGCTGCCTCGACATGCTTTTGGGGGCGAGCGAGGAGGAGGCGCGGGGCATCTCCGGGAGCCTTTGGGACGACGAGGATTCGGTGAAACTCGCCGTGAAGCTGGGGGTTACGAGGTTCGAGCTGGACCCGGTTTTTCAGGGGGTTCACAGGCCGTCCCTGCCGGAGGGGGCGAAGGTCTCGATCTGCGCTCCGTACTTTCCGGCGACGGTGGCGCTGGCCTGTCCCTACAGCGAAAACATCCTTAAAGACCCTCTCGGCTGCGGGCGGGTCTGCAGAAAATACCCCCCGGCTACGGTGACCAACCTCCAGAGGCCGGAACCCCTCTATTCCTCCGGGAACGCTCTCTTCTTCCTCAGCGGTGAAGCCCACGCCCAGAAGTGCGCCGAAACCGCCGGAGCCGACAGGCTGGTCTGGGCGAAAAACATCCCCGCCTAATCTCCGTAGGTGTATTGAAACTCCGCAATAAGGTTAAGCTTCGTAATCGCCCACTCCTCAGGGAAATCGGGAAGCTGCGCCCGCCTTACGGTGGCTATGGTCTCGTTGTCGAGGATCTTCGAGCCCGAGCTCGTGACGAGGACGGCGTCGGCCTGACCGCTGCGCGTGATGGTTACCCTCACGGTGACGCTTCCGGGCCTTCCCGCCGCGAGAATCGCCTCCCGCCAGTTCCAGCTCCTGTCAACCGAGGAGCGGACCCTGTCGAGATACCCCCTGTAGCGAAGATCCGGATCCCCGAGGCTAAGGGTCACCTCTCCCTTTTCTTTTACGGGGTCGGGGGGGGCCGTTGACATCGGCGCGAGGGTTATAAAATCCTCTTTCGAGGGCTTGAATTCCCTTAATTTCACCGATTTTTCGGATTTCGCGGCGGGGGAGGGCGCTCCGTTTCCCGAAGCCGTTCCCTTTCCTTGCGCCGGAAGGGGGATTATCACCGTTGCCGCATCGGATTTCGAGTGGGGAGTTTCTATTGCGGCCGGAACCTGGACGGGAGGGGACGCCTCGACTGAAGGACTTGTTCCGCCTTCCCCGCCGCCGCCCGCTTCAGCGGGTTTTTGAGCTTCCATTGAGGGGGCGGCCGCTTTCTCGCTTGCAACCGGGGCGGCCGGACGGGGAGGAGAGGGAATAGGGACGGGAGGCAGAGGCGCGCTCCCGGAATCGCTCCCCGACATGGTATCCACCATCGAGACGGTGAAGATGAGGGAATCGGCCTTTTTTTGAGGGGTGAAGGTACCCACGCCAAGCGCGATAATCGCCCCGTGAAGCACTAGAGAGGCGGCAAAAGCCGCGTAAAGTGAAAAAATTTCCTGGCGCTCTTCCATTGTGCCGGAACTATAGTCCTTTTCTTGCCGTGAGGGCGCTGCTGTTGTTACTATCCATTTGTGAGGCTGCCTGCTTCAAGACCGTAGTTTGCCTGAGGTGAAGAAAACCTTTCGCGTCCTCGGCGGCTTGTCCGTCGAAGCCTTACGCGAGAATGAATATCATACAGCCTGTGAGAGTCCGGAGGGAATATGCTAAACGACCCCGTCTCGGAAAGAACCAGAAAGATGCCGAGCTTTATCGCGATGGACGTTCTGGAGGCGGCCAACGCGCTTGAGCGGGCGGGGAGGCATATCGTCCACCTGGAGGTGGGGGAACCCGATTTCGACACCCCGGAGCCGGTGCGAAGGGCTCTGGCCGAAGCTCTGGAGAGCGGACAGACCCACTACACCCACAGTCTCGGCATTCACGAGCTTCGGGCCGCCATAAGCGTCCACTACCGCGCCAGATACGGCGTAGACGTGGACCCCGAGAGGGTGATTATAACCTCCGGCTCCTCTCCGGCGCTCTACATGACCTTCGCGGCGCTCATCGACCCCGGACAGGAGGTCGTCCTCTCCAATCCCCACTATGCCTCCTATCCGCCGATGATAGAATTCGCGGGCGGCAAGCCGGTCTACGTGCCCGTCCGGGAGGAGGAATCCTTCCAGTTCGTGCCCGAGGAGATGCTGCCCTACGTGACGGACCGGACGAAGGCGATTCTGATAAACTCTCCGGCGAACCCCACGGGCACCCTCATCAGCGGGGAGAGGCTTTCCGAGGTAGCGAAAATTTCCGAATCCGCGGGGAGCTACGTCGTCAGCGATGAAATTTACCACGGCCTCGTCTACGAGGGGGAACGGGAGCACACTATTCTGGAATTTACCGACCGCGCCTTCGTGATAAACGGCTTTTCCAAGCTCTACGCTATGACGGGATGGCGGCTGGGGTTTATGATAGCGCCTCCCGAGTTCGTGAGACCGATCCAGAAGATGGCGCAGAATTTTTACATCTGCGCAAACTCCTTCGTCCAGAGGGCGGGAATAACGGCCCTCTTTGAAACCTCGGAATACGTGAGCGAGATGGTTAAAACTTATGGGTCCCGGCGCACGTACATGATAAAAAGGCTTGAGGAGATGGGGTTTACTTTCCGCTGTCACCCTACGGGAGCATTCTACGTATTCGTAAATGCCCGCCACCTGAGCCCCGATTCCTACAGGCTGGCCTTCGACATCCTCGAACACGCCGGTGTCGGCTGCACGCCGGGAATAGATTTCGGAAGCGGCGGCGAGGGGTATATAAGATTCACCTACGCCAACTCCATCGCCAATATAAAAGAAGGCATGGACAGGCTTAAGATCTACGTTGACAACCTGGGACGCGCCGGAGCGTAAATGATTACTTTCGATCTTGAATGCGATAACGGCCACAGATTCGAGGGCTGGTTTAAAAACCGCGAGGATTTCGACGGACAGCTCTCCTCCTCGGCCATCGCCTGCCCGCTTTGCGAGTCGGTGAAAATCAGAAAGCTTCCCAGCAAGGCAGCGGTTCACGTGCAGAAGAACCATCTTCCACAAAACCTACAGTCGAAGGTCGAGGCGCTCTCTTATTACCGCGCCCTCGGCGATTTCGTCGAGAAAAACTTCGAGTACGTGGGCGAAAGTTTCGCCGAAGAGGCCAAAAAGATGAAAAACGACGAGGCCCCGGCCAGATCAATAAGGGGCATCACCACCCCCGCCGAGGAAGAAGCGCTCACCGACGAAGGCATAGAGTTTTTCAAGGTGGCTCTTCCGAAATACGATGCCTGAACTTACCTCCCCCCTGCGAGTCACCTGGGATATCCCCGCCGATATCCAGACGGCGAGAGCCCTATGGGGAAAAATCGTCGATGGAAAGCCTCTCTTTATCGAAGCGCATCTGGATTTTCCGGCGGTACCCGGATTTTGCGGTTTCCACCGGGAACTTCTGACCCTTCGCCGTGTCCGTTTCGGTCTCGCGGCGGATTGGCCGACGATTCTTAGGGTGCTTCGGGAGTGCGGGGACGACTGGATAGGGAACGTCTCCCTGACCTTGCTCCCGCCCTATCCCGAGAGGGGCGAATTCGAGGAGACGGTCAAAAAGGCGAGGGAATTTTCCTGGGGGCTGTGGTCAACGGACGAGGGGCTTTCGGATTTTGAAAAGGCGCTGGGATTTGCGATGGAGGGCGGGGGGCTTAGCGTGCTGAATCCCTGCCGGCCCGCGGCCCCTCTTTCCGGGGAGACAATCGAAAAGGTTGTAAGGATTTGGGAAAGCAGAGGAAGACCCGGACATATTCCGCTGAAAATTCACGATCTCTTCCTTTCCGAGGAGATGGGGCAAAATCCCTTTTCAGGCTACCCCGGCTGCGCCGGGGGCCAGACTCTGGCGCACGTCGATGTGAAGGGGAATCTCCTCGTCTGCCGGACGCTCCCTCTGGAACTGGGGAATCTTCTGGAGCACTCCATGAAAGAGTTATGGAAATCCGAAGAAAGAGCTAGAATCCGGGAAGAGCTTTCAAGGCTGCCCGGGGAGTGCTCGCCCTGCTCTCTGGCCTCGCTATGCCGGGGAGGGTGCCCCGGCCTGGCTCCCGGCGACGGCAGGCGGGACGGGTCCTGCAAGGGACCGAGGAACTGAAATGATCTATCTGGATAACGCCGCAAGTTCACACCCCAAGCCCGAGGCTGTCTACAGAGCCGCCGACGAAGCGCTGCGCCTCGGCGCGAATCCGGGCCGCTCGGGTCACGGAAGCGCCCTCAGCGCGGCGCGGATAATCCACGAAACGAGAGAACTGGCGGCAAAGCTCCTCGGCGCGGGCGATTCCTCGCGCATAATCTTCACCTCCAACGCGACCCACGCTATAAACATCGCTCTGAAGGGGTTTTCCCTCAAACCGGGTGACCACGTCGTCACCTCCTCAATGGAGCACAACAGCATCCTTCGCCCGCTCCACGCCCTCCGGCAGTCCGGCGTTGAGGTTTCCACGGTAACGGCGGATAAGACCGGCATTATCGAGCCCGAAGCGGTCGAAAGGGCTATAAAGCCTCAAACCCGCCTCGTCGCCCTTACCCACGGCTCCAACGTCACCGGCGCTCTGCTGGACCTCAAAAGAGTCGGCGAAATCTGCAAAACAAGGGGGGTCGCGCTCCTTCTCGACGCTTCTCAGACCGCCGGAGTTGTGCCGGTAGACGTGGTGCGCGACGGGGTATCCATGCTGACCGCGCCGGGCCACAAGGGGCTTCTGGGACCGCAGGGCACCGGCATTCTCTACGTCTCCCCCTCGATAGACCTCGCCCCTCTCATGGAGGGCGGCACCGGCTTCGCCAGCGAATCCCGGCAGATGCCGGAGGTCTTCCCCGAGAGGCTGGAGGCAGGGACGATGAACACCCCCGGAATTGCCGGTCTCGGAGCGGGAATCTCCTGGCTCCTCGAAAAGGGGGTGGAGAATATCCGGAAGGGGGAGCTGGAGATACTTTCCCACCTCCTCGCAAGATTCAAAGAGATCAAGGGGCTTTGGGAATACGGCCCGAAAGACCCTGAAAAAAGGGTCGCCGTGGTCTCTTTCAACCTCGAAGGCGTTGACGGCGCGCACCTCGGGTACGCGCTCGACGAAGTGTTTTCAATTGCGGTGAGGGTCGGCCTTCACTGCGCCCCGGACGCCCACAAGACCATAGGGACCTTCCCCGGCGGGGCCGTGCGCGCCAGTTTCGGCCCCTTCAACACCATCGCCGACGCCGACGCGCTCTGCGACGCACTCATAAAACTCTCAAACCTGAAGTGAACCTCCTGACTAAGAAAGGGATGAATGATCAAGAATTTCGTCCTCGACACCAACGTCCTCCTCCACGACCCGGAAGCCATTCACGCCTTCGAGGAAAACAACGTCAACATCCCGATCTCGGTAATAGAGGAAATAGACAGGTTCAAGAAAAACGTAGACGAGACGGGCAGAAACGCCCGCCAAATTTCGCGTTATCTCGACAAGCTCCGGGAGACCGGCGACCTCCGCAAGGGGGTGAGTCTGGGAACAGCCGAGGGCATCGTGCGCGTCAGCTTCGGCGCGGACGCCGTAAGCTTGCTGCCGAAGGAACTCATCAGCGAAAAGGCGGACAACAGGATTCTGGCCGTCTGCCTCGCCCTCATGCGGGACGAGAGCCTGCCCGTCGTCTTCGTCACCAAGGATACCAATCTTCGCATAAAGGCGAACGCCCTCGGCCTGAACGCCCAGGATTACGAGCGCGGCAAGGTCGCAAACATCGAAGATCTCTACACCGGCACCGAGAGCGTTTACGCGCCGAAGGCCGACGTGGATTCCTTCTTCAAGGACGGCAGGCTTCAGCTCAGGGCGGGGGAAGGGCTTTACCCGAATCAGTTTGTCAGCATAATCGACGAGACCGACCCCAACCATACCGCCCTCGGACGCCACGTAAAGAACGGCGAGGTGGTCGCGCTGCGCCTCCCGAAAGAGATTTGGGGCCTTCACCCGAAGAACCGCGAGCAAAGATACGCCCTCGACGCCCTTTTGAACCCCGACCTCCACCTCGTGACGCTGGTGGGCAGGGCGGGAACCGGAAAAACCCTTCTGGCGATTGCGGCGGGACTTCAGAAGACCGTCGAAGAACAGGTCTACAAGCGCCTGCTGGTGAGCAGGCCGATCTTTCCGATGGGAAGAGACATCGGCTTTCTCCCCGGCGATGTGCAGGAGAAGCTACGCCCCTGGATGCAGCCTATCTTCGACAACGTGGAGTTTCTCTTCGCGGGCGTCGAGGGGCGCGACGGCAAGAAGCGCAGGGGCTACGAGGAACTCATCGAGATGGACATGATGGCGCTGGAGCCGCTGACCTACATCAGGGGCCGCTCCATCCCCTTCCAGTACATAATCGTAGACGAGGCGCAAAACCTTACCCCCCACGAGGTGAAGACGATAATCACCCGCGCGGGCGAGGGGACGAAAATCGTTCTCACCGGCGACCCCTACCAGATCGACAACCCCTACATCGATTCGACCAGTAATGGGCTGAGTTTCCTCGTCGAGAGGTTCAAGGGGCAAACCGCTTCCGCGCATGTCACCCTTACCAAGGGAGAGCGTTCGGACCTTGCGGAACTTGCGGCTGAACTGCTTTAGAAGGCTGAGAAAAACTGTTGCGAGCCCCGTTTACGGCGTCGCGTGCTCGCTCGGCGCTCGCCTAACACCCTGTTATGTCTCGCTTCTCGCTGCGCGTCTCCTTGTAACCGGGGCTTCTCACGACGTTTTTCTGCAGCCTTCAGCTGCGTTAACGAGTAAGAATAAAGGAATGTTTTAAGTTTGGAAACCCTTATCCTGGCAATCGAATCCTCCTGCGACGAGACCGCCGCGGCGGTCCTTCGCGGCGAGAGCGGGGTGCTTTCGGACGTCGTAGCGAGCCAGAACGAGATACACGCCAGGTACGGCGGCGTTGTCCCCGAGTTGGCTTGCAGGGCTCACACCGAGGCGATAATCCCCGTAGTGACGGAAGCCCTTCTGAAGGCCGGGGTTTCGCTCGAAGAGCTCTCGGCGATCGCCGTAACCCAGGGGCCCGGCCTAGTGGGGGCGCTTCTGGTCGGCGTGAGTTTCGCGAAAGCCCTTTCCTTCGCGACGGATATTCCCCTCGTTCCCGTAAACCACCTGGAGGCCCACATCGCGGGGGTTTTCGTCGAGGATTGCTGGCGCGGCAGGGGCGACAAGCCCTTCATCGGCCTCGTGGTCTCAGGCGGTCACACCTCGCTCTACCACTCGCTCGGCGGGGGGAAGTACGTGTTGATAGGGCAGACCCTGGACGACGCGGCGGGCGAGGCCTTCGACAAGGTAGCCAAGATACTGGGGCTTGGCTATCCGGGCGGCGTCGTGGTGGACAATCTCGCCAAAAAGGGCGACCCGAAGCGCTTCAATTTCCCGAGACCGCTCCTGAACAAAGGCGGCTTCGACTTCTCCTTTTCGGGGTTGAAGACGGCCCTCCGCACCCACGTTGAAAAGTATCTTAAAGGCCTCGAAGGGCAGGAGCTTTTCGACACCTGCGCCTCCTTCCAGGACGCGGTGGTGGACGTACTCGTCAAGAAGACCGTCCGGGCCGCTAAACACACCGGGGTCAGCGATATC
The DNA here is from genome assembly GCA_004322275.1 of bacterium. Classification (NCBI taxonomy): domain Bacteria; species bacterium. Next base: position 14,812 of record SCTA01000040.1, on the reverse strand, counting down.
GTCGTCTGCGGCGGCGTTGCGTGCAACTCGCGCCTTCGCCAAAAGCTTCTCGACGAGGCCCAAAGAAAAGGTCTGAACGTCATGATTCCCCGGCCTCGCTACTGCACCGACAACGCGGTGATGGTCGCCTCGGCCGGAAGACTCCGGTTCCTCGCCGGGGTGAGGGCGGACCTCGGCCTCAACGCCGTCCCGACCTGGCCGCTGGAAGAAAGCGCCGCCCGATGAGCGCTGCGCCACTCGCTCCCTCGCCCAAAAAGTCCCTCGGTCAGCACTTCCTCTTCGACAAGAACATTCTCGGTAAAATCGTAAGGCTGGCCGGGGTAATTCCCGGCGAGGCGGTGCTGGAGATAGGGCCGGGGCCGGGAGGACTTACAAGGGCGCTCCTCGACGCCGGGGCGCGGGTCTGGGCCGTGGAGACCGACCGGCGGATGATCGAGCACCTCCGGGAAGGCGGCTTCGAGGGGGTGGAGATAATCGAGGGCGACGCCCTCAAGACGGATTACATAGAACTCGCAAAATCCGCCGGGGAACCCTTCCGGCTTGTCGCCAATCTTCCCTACAACATCTCCGGCCCCCTCCTCGCTCTGCTGCTCAAAGAGCGCCGCGCCTTCAAGTCGATGACTCTCATGTTCCAGAAAGAGGTGGCCCAGAGGATTGCCGCCGGGCCGGGCGGCAGGGTGCGCGGAAACCTAAGCGTGCTCGCCCAGATATTCTGCGACGTTAAAGTAATTATGAAGGTTCCTCCGGGCGCTTTCCGGCCTCCGCCGAAGGTAGAATCCGCCGTGATACGCCTCGACCCTCTCTCGAAGACCGTGCTTCCCATCGACGACGAGGAGACCCTCTGGTCGATCGTCGGAGAGAGCTTCCAGCACAGGCGAAAGATGCTCAGAAACTGCCTCAGGGACCGTCTCGGGGAAGGGGACGAGGTTCTGCAAAGGGTGGGGCTGAAGGGAACGGAAAGGCCGGAGGAGTTGGACTCGGCGCAGTGGATACGGCTTGCGAACGAGATATTCAGGGTCGAAAATATCGTAGAATCGTAGGATGGGCGAACAGTTAAGGAAGTCCTGGTTTTTGTACCTTAAGTCGATTTGCTGGCTTGAAGAGATACCATCTTTCGCGTTCTTGAGACATTGTTCCGATGGGCATTCCGCAACAGCCGACGTTAATGCACAACAGACCGGTTTTTTTGCCCTCCAGGGAAACCGCCAATTCTCCGTTGACGGTTTTTCTGAAAGTGAACGTCGCGGTTTCTTTGCCTAAAATCTCCAAAAGCTTTAAAGAATTCACCCAGTCCCTATCAATCCTGTTGCTTTTGACCGCTACACCCCCGTTAACGCACTCATACTGGCCACTTTTCTCGAAATTCAGTTTCCCATTGGGCAGGAAGCCCCTGTAAATAAGCTGCGATGGAGGTTTCATCTCTAAAGTTATGTAATCGCTCCTCCCCCCATAGAAGGTATCCGGTAAAAATATCCAGTCAAACGACATCCCCGAAGAACCGATGTTATTCTCAAAACCGGAGTCCTTGCCTTCATTGTCATAAGAGCCGCTTACGTCTTGGCAGCCTCCTTCCGGCGAAGGTCTAAGCTTGCCCCACCTCGGAGGGTATGGGCTTTTAAAAGCAGAGGTACAGGACGAGAAAAGGAGCGCCAGCGCGATAAGGGGTAAAAGCCCCGAATATCCTGTCCGTTTGACCGTTGGGGCAGTACGCCTGGCTAACATTTACGTTCAGTCATTACGGTTACCTCGAACGTCCGCCGCTTCGTCCCTGTCCCCCGCTTCTCTTCTGCTGCCCGCCGGAGCCTCCTCGGCCTCCGGGGCCGCCCCTACCTCCGGGGCCGCCGCGTCCGCCGGGACCGCTTCGGCCTCTGTCGCCGCCCCTGCCGGGGGGGCCGCTGAATTTCCGGGGCTCGAAGGGGGGCTTTTTATAGGGCAAAAAGAGCGCCGGGTCGAGTTCTCCCACCGGTATCTTGTGTCCGATGTACTCCTCGATCTCTGGGAGGATGAAGACGTAGTTTTCGCAGGCCAGCGCTATCGCTTTGCCGCTCTTGCCGGCGCGCGCGGTGCGCCCGATGCGGTGGACGTAGTCCTCTACGTCCTGCGGAAGGTCGTAGTTGACTACGTGGGTGACGTTTTCGATGTGAAGACCTCTCGAAGCTACGTCTGTGGCGACGAGAACCTGTATATCGCCGTCGGAGAAGCGCTTCAGGACCTTGAGGCGTGTGTTCTGGGGCACGTCGCCGCTGAGGACGGAAGCCGGGTAGCCGTTGAGGGTAAGGGTCTTTGCGACCTTCTCGGCCTGATGCTTGGTGTTTACGAAGAGGACTACCTTCGACATATCCCCCTTCGACAAAAGGCCGATGAGGTAGCTCAGTTTCTCGTCGGAGCCGAGATGGTAGAGTATCTGCTCCACGCGGTCCGCCACGACCTTCTCAGGGGTGACCTCGACCAGTTCGGGGACGTTCATGTACTCGTAGCTGAGTTCCATCACCCTGTCGCTGAGGGTCGCGCTGAAAAGCATCGACTGGCGCTCGTCGTACTTGCTCATCCTCTTGAGAAGAAACCTGATGTCGGCGACGAACCCCATGTCGAACATGCGGTCCGCTTCGTCGATGACGGCGATCTCCACCGAAGCGAGGTTGAAGACCCTCTGCTTGAGGTAGTCGATGAGCCTTCCCGGCGTTCCGACGAGGAGGTCTACCCCCTGCCGTATGTCTTCCCGCTGCTTCGCATAGTCTACTCCGCCGTAGGCGAGCAGGATGCGGAAGGGGAGGTGGCCGCCGTCGACCAGCATCTGGGCGTCCTTCGCGACCTGAACGGCGAGTTCGCGGGTAGGGGTGATGACTATCGCCCTGGGGCAGACGCCGATCGATTTTCTCTTCTCGGTGCGAAGGAGCCTGTCGAAGATCGGCACCAGAAAGGCGATGGTCTTGCCCGAACCGGTCTGCGACTGGACCGCGAGGTCTTTCCCCTTAAGGGTCGTGGGAATCGTGAGGGCCTGCACCTCGGTGAGGTGTTCAAAACCGCAGGCGGTGACGGCGTTGAGGAGGGGGTCCGTAATTTCCAGGTCTGAAAACTTGATTTCCGATAATTTCATTTAGTGGACTTTTCTTGAGTAATTAATGTTGCCGTTTTGAAATAAACCAAAGAGAATCTATTCTTAAATCATGGTTACGTCAACCGGAGCGTAAAAGATGCCCTGGTCCTCCAAGCCGCAAAACGCGCTTATCTATATGCTTTGTGCGCTTATCGCCCTCGTGGTCATAGGCGCGACGGGGTTTCGCCTCATCGAGGGGTGGAGCTTCGTGGACTCCTTTTACATGACTATTATAACACTCTCCACGGTGGGTTTCGGCGAGCCGAAGCCTATGTCCCCCTCCGGCAGGGTGTTCGTAATCTTCTACATACTCCTCGGTATAACCGTCGGCACCTACTGGCTCCGCACTTTCAGCCGGATGATCATCGAGGGCGAGATACAAAAAGCCCTCGGGAGAAGAAGGACGATGTCTAAGATTAAAAAACTTTCCGACCATTACATAATATGCGGACTCGGCAGGATAGGCAGGCTGATAGCTGACGAGTTTGAAAAGAGGCCGATGCCTTTCGTCGCCATCGAGCGGGACGAGGGGGCGGTAAGAAAGCTCCCCCCCGACTTTCCGGTGATACTCGGCGACGCGACCGAAGACCTGATACTCAGAGAGGCGGGGATTGAAAGGGCCAAGGGACTTATAACCGTCCTCCAGACCGACGCGGAAAACCTCTTCATAACCCTCTCGGCCCGCGAGATGAATCCAAAGCTCTTTATAATCGCGCGCTACGAGGAGGAGAGGTCGAGGCTGAAACTGCAGCGCGCCGGAGCGGACAAGGTGATATCGCCTTACATCATCGGGGGCACCAGGATGGCGATGGCCGCCCTCCGGCCCGCCGTCATAGATTTTATCGAGCTCGCCACCCAGTCCGAGAGTCTCGGCCTCCAGATGGAGGAGATACTCGTCCCGATGCTGTCGAATCTCGCGGGAAAATCACTCGTAGACAGCAAAATCCGCTCCGATCTCGACATAATAATCGTGGCCGTCAAGCGCCGCAGCGGTCACATGGAGTTCAACCCGAGCGCCAAAACTATTATCGAGGAGGGAGACAGGCTGGTCGCAATCGGCGACCGCTCCCAGCTCAACATTCTTGAAAAGATCATCTCCGAGGCGTGACAATCAATATTATTTCAAGAAAAAACAAATAGTAATTAAACGACGTTTTATTAAAGCTGATACAGGGTTTTTCGATTCATAGAAAAATGTAAAAAATATAATTTTTGGCTGAAAAAGAGGTTTTCAGGTATTATATTAACGGCGTGAATAATGCTTTTGCCAGCCCAATAAATTTAAAAAACACGTCGCCGGACCTGAAAGCCCTTACATAATGCAGGCCAAAACGCCAAAGCCCAAGGCTCTCTGCGTTTATTACTCTCTGAGCGGACAGACTACAAAATTGGTTCGCGCTTTCGCCGACGGTTTCGCCGAGGCGGGCGGATCGGTATCCGTTCTTCGCCTGCACCCTGTAAAAAAGATTCCCTTCCCCTTTCCCTCTGTACTGATGACCGCCTGGATGATGTTCCGAACGCTTTTCAAGATACGAGACCCCGTGCTGGAGAGCGCTTCCTCCTCCTTCGAGCCCGACGTTGTGATTGTCGGAGGGCCGACCTGGTCCTTCAACCCCAGCGGACCCGTGCTCGCCTGGCTAGACAAGGAGGGGAAATGGATTTTGCGCGGTAAAACCGTAATCCCTCTCATCTCCTGCCGGAGCTATTGGAAACTTCACTGGTGGGAACTTAAAAAAGCGATACTCGCCCTGGGGGGGAAACCGGAAGGACCTTTGGTCTTCACTCATCCGCTGAAAGAGCCCTGGCGCTCCATAGGTGTCTTTCTGGTCCTCATGGGCAAAAACCCGGAGAAAATGCCCCTTATCAAGAACCACTTCCCGCGCTACGGCCACACTCACGAACAGGCGGACGAGGCCAAGAGGCTCGGAGCCGAGCTTGCCTGTGAGCTTGCCTCCGGCCAAAGTTCCCTTAAAAGGGCCGTCAACTAATGGAACGTCTGGCGGACTGCGAACTCTTCAGGGACATAGGCCCTGCGCACATGGCGGAGATTTTCGCCGAGGCCTCGCGGCGCTTCTTGTCCAAGGGCGAAATGGTGCCTTTCCCGAGGGAAGGGGGGCTCGGCCTCTTCGTCCTCATAGAGGGCAAGGTCCGTCTCGTAGCCCGCAGGGAGAACGGCGGCGAAATAGAGCTGGACGTCTTTTTGCCGGGGGATATCTTCGGCGAAAGGATAGCTCTGGGCGAGATGGACATGGCTTCCTCCAACGTCTACGTCGCCGAGGAAGACTCCACGGCCGTATTTTTCCGCCTCGAATTTCTTGAATCGATGATGGCGCGATCTCCGGCGCTTGCCATGAACCTGTCACGGCTCCTCGCAAAACGGATGCTCAAGCTCGACGGGAGGCTGGCCCAGACAGAGGAGCGGCGCTCGGAGCTTTTCGAGATTGTCGGACGGGTCGATATGGATTCCGACCTCTCCCATCCCAACTTCGACCAGACAAAGTTCTACAAGCGAAACGAAGAGGAGATAAAGAGGCTCGCCAGATCGGGGGATTCGCTTCTGGTCTGGGGCGAGAGCGGCGTGGGGAAGAGACAGTTCGGCAGGACGGTCTTCCACCTCAGCGACCGCTTCCGCTCGGTTTATCTCATCGCAAACTTCTACCGCGAAGAATCCCTTTACCCCGGCGGCAGGGAAGAGCCTCTCACCCCGGCGCAGGTCCTTTTCGGCTGGGAGGAAAGCGGAAGAAGAAAGAGCGGCCTTCTGGAACTCGGGCGGGCGGGAACCCTTTTCCTTCTCGGAATCGAAAGGCTCGGAGAAGAGGCCCAGAAAAAGCTCTGGCGGCACATCGTAGACCTGAAATACTCGCAGGCCGCGATAATGGGCGCCTGGGAGCCGGGGCCGAGGCTTATCTGCGCCTCTCTCCACAACCCCGGTGAGTTGCAGAAAGACGGCAGGCTCATTCCCGAGCTGGCGGAGTATTTCTCCACCCGCTCCTTCCACATCCCGCCCCTCCGGGAGCGCAAGAAGGACATTCCCGACCACGTCTGCTTTTATCTGGAGAAGTACGCCAGAGAGCTTGAGAAGGAAACCGTTTGCGCCAGCGACAGGACGATAAAGGTCCTCCTCGATCACAACTGGCCGGGCAACGACGCGGAACTGGCGGAGACGATAAAGCGGGGGATAGTCCTGGCGAACGGCCCGGTGCTGGAAGCCGAGGATATTTTCCTCGATTTCAGGAAGGTCGAGGCGAGGGGCAAGATAGACCTCCTGCGTTTCGACTGGATCTACAAGCTCTTCCGGTCCGCGTATTTTCCGGCGGTCATTCAGTGGACAGTGACGCCCTTTTTCGTGATTCTGGTCGCCTTTCTCATCTTCGGGCCCAAAAAACCCGAAGCCAACATCGGCTCCGTCTACAGCTGGGCTCTGGGCTGGCCGCTGATGGTCGCGGGCTCCTTTTTCTGGGCGCGTTTCTGGTGCACCATCTGCCCGATGGGAAGCATAGGCGAGGCGGCGAAATTTCTCTTCCCGAAGAAGAAGGAGAGGCTCTTCCCCCAGTCGCTGCGAAGATTCTCCGGCTGGGTGATTATGGCCGTGGCGCTGATTATCATGTGGATGGAGATGACCTTCGAGATGAGGAACTTCCCGCTACGGCTGGGATGGCTTCTCGCGGGCATGATGCTTTTCTCCTTTCTCTTCTCCGTCTTTTACGAAAGGCAGGGGTGGTGCGCCTATTTTTGCGGTCTCGGAGGAATGATGGGGCTCTTCGCGCGCCTTTCCCCCTTCGAGCTTCGCGCCGACAAGAACGTCTGCACCGCGAGGTGCGCGGGCCACCAGTGCTACACCGGCACCGGCGAGCGCAAGGGCTGCCCTCTCTTCCTCCTCGCCCCTGCTGTGGACTCAAATCTTTCGTGCAAGCTCTGCGGCTCGTGCGTCAAGAACTGCCAGCACCGCTCGCTTAACCTCAACCTGCGCATACCCGGCAGGGAAATCTGGGAGACGGGCGGCAAGGCCGACCTCAGCATCTTCACCTTCGCGATGATGGGAGCCCTCGGGTGCGAGCTTCTGGGAAAAGGCTGGCTGCGGGAGATGCAGATGCCGGTAGTTACCGGTATGACCCTCCTCTTCATCCTCTTCACGGCCGCGTTCGTGCTGGCTCTTTTGTTCGTGTCGTTTCTCGGCAAACTCTCCGACAAGGATTCGTTTACAAGACATTTGTCGAGATACGGGCAGGCATACCTTCCCATCGTCTTCATGGGGTTTTTGTCGTACCACCTCTACTTTTTATTCGAGCTCGGCGACGTGCTGATACGGCTTATCGGTGAGAAGCTGGGGCTGGACATACTGAAGTCGGTAGACTGGAAACTGCACGAAGGGTGGATACGGCTCTTCCAGCACAGCGCCCTCTGGCTGGGGTTTCTGTGGACGCTTCTTCTGCTCAACCGCCTCGGCAAGCAGCGGGAGGGGTTCAGGGGTACTTTTACCGTCCATACCCTTACGGCGCTGGTTCTCACCCTGTTTCTCGCCGCCGCCCTCGACTATCACTTCTTCAACATCAAAATCTTCGGCGCCTTCTTTTAGGGCTGTTATTCTTCCTTTACGATAGGAGTGGGCGAGGCGGGTACTTTCGGCTTCTGTCCGCGGTTGCGGTATTCCTCCATATCCAGATGAAGGATGTAGGCCTCTTCGTTTGAATCGTAACGGGAGTTAAAGCCGAAGGACAAAAAAAGCTGGAGCATCTTGCGGTTGGCGGGGAGCACGTAACCCGTCAGTTCGGCAAGTCCGCGCCTGAGCCCCGCCTCGATCAGCATTCCCAGAAGCCTTCTTCCTATCCCCATGCCTTGCCAGTTGTCCCGGATGCTGAGCGAGACTTCGCCGCCGTTGGTCGCCGGGTCGAGGCCGTACTGGCCGACTCCCACCATCTCTTCCGTCTCACCGTCTACTGTCATGGCGACTATCGTGAGTTTGTTCGTAAAATCGAGATTGGCTTCCTCCTGCAATTTTTCGTGGGGCATCAGGCGGACGTGGGAGAAGTAGCGCATATAGACCGATTCGTCGGAGAGGCTGTAGAAGAAATCCTTGAGATACCTTTCGTCGGTGGGGTGAATCGGGCGAAAATGAATCTTCTTCTGCCGGAAGACCCCCCAGTCTTCCAGATCCTCCGGGTATTCGGAACTGACGGGCAGTTTTTGATCGGGGTAGATGTACCGGAGCCGCTTCGCCTCCTCCAGCAGCCATTCCCGGAACTTCGGGTGGGCTATGCCGATAAGCGCCATCACTCTTTCCCGAATAGTCATTCCGTGAAGGTCTACGTAGCCCCATTCTGTGACGACGTAGCGCACCGAGCCGCGCGTGGTGACCACGCCGGAGCCCTCGGCCAGGAAGGGGACAATGGTGGACTTGGCGCCGTCCCTCACGGTGGAGGCGATGGCTATTATGGCCTTGCCCCCCTTGCTCCTCGACGCCCCCCTGATGAAGTCCACCTGCCCGCCTATTCCGCTGTAGAACCGGTGGCCGATCGAATCCGAGCAGACCTGACCCGTCAGGTCTATCTCCATAGCGGAGTTTATGGCCGCCATTCTGTCGTGCTGCCTGATGATGAAGGGATCGTTGGTGTATTCGCTGGGGTGGAAGGAGACCATCGGATTGTTGTCGATGAAATCGTAAAGGCGCTTCGTGCCCATGCAAAAAGAGGTGACTGCCTTCCCCCTGTGGATGTTCTTTCTCTGGTTGGTGACCACTCCGGCCTCTACGAGGTCCACCAGCCAGTCCGAGAACATCTCGGTGTGGACTCCCAGGTCGTTTTTATCCATCAGCGCGGGCACTACGGCGTTGGGGAGCGCGCCGATTCCTATCTGGATGGTAGAGCCGTCCTCGACCAGCAGGGCGATTATCCTGGCGAGCCGGAGGGCGACCTCGTCGGGCTGGGGAGCCGAATAGGTGATTATAGGCGAGGAGTTTTCGACGAGCGCGTCGATCTGGTTTACGTGGAGGAAGGAATACCCCAGAGTGCGGGGCATCTGGTCGTTAACCTCCGCGATGACGTAGCGCGCGTTTTCCACCGCAGAGCGCGTCACGTCCACGCTGACTCCAAGGCTCACATAGCCGTGCCTGTCCGGCGGCGAGACCTGCACGAGAGCGGCGTCAAGGCGTATCTTCTTGGTCAGGAAAAGATCGGGGAGTTCCGAGAGGAAGACGGGAGTGTAGTCGGCCCGCCCTTCGAGCACCGCCTGCCTGGTGTTATCGGCTATGAAAAAGGCGTTGTGGCGAAAGAGGGTCTGAAACTTCTCTTCGGCGTAGGGGGCGATGCCCAGGGTAAGGATGTGCAGTATTTCGGAATCCGCCGCGTTCGCCCCCTGGGAGATGAGCCCCTCCACGAGGTGCTGGGGTTCCGCGCAGGCCGAGCCGATGAATATTTTCGCGCCCCTGGGGATTTTTGCAATCGCGCTTTCCCTGCTGATTACTTTTTTCGCGTATTTCTTTCTCCAGTCGGGATCTATCAGCGAGCGTTCATTCATCTTTAAGTCTCCGGCGCGCCGTTTTAAGCTTCGAGCTCTTTGAAAAAGTCGGCTATTCCTGCCCCCTCGCGGAGAATTTCAATCCTGTCGTCAACGAGGGAGACTATGGTCGAAGGGATGGAGGGAAGGGGTCCGCTGTCCAGAATCAGGTCGATTCTTGAGCCCAGAATCTCCTCTATCTCCTCGGGAGTTCCGATAGCCTCACTTCCCGCAACGTTGGCGCTGGTGGAGATTATCGGATTGCCCAGCGCGGTTACGAGGTCGAGGCACACCTGATGGTTCGGAACGCGGATTCCGACGGTTTTTTGCTTGGTGAGGAGGGTCCTGGGCACCTCTTTTGTCGCTTCGAGGATGAAGGTGTATGGGCCGGGCAAAAACCTCTTCAGCAGGCGATAGGCGTAATTGGAGACCTTGGCGTATTCGCTTATGTTGGCGAGGTCCGAGCAGACGAAGCTCATCGGTTTTTTTGGGTCCCGACCCTTTATCCGCGCAATCTGCTCGATTCCTTTTTTCCGGGTTATGTCGCAGCCGAGGCCGTAAACGGTGTCGGTAGGATAGGCGATGACGCCTCCTCCCTGAAGTATCTCGACGGCCCTTTTTATGTGTCGTCCCTGGGGATTCTGAGGATGCACCTGAAGTCGTAAAGCCATGATCTCATTCCTGATAAAGGTTTATGTGCTTAACCATAGTCCAGCGTTCGCGCCCAGTCAATTTAATCGAAAATAACTTGCCTTGAAAAAATGACGACAGGGCGTGTATCCTTGGCCCTCCCAAAAAGGTACATGACCGAAGGAAAATCCCTCTTTCGCCGCCTGAACATACCGCCAGCCTCAAGTGAGCGCGACAGCGGCGCGCGCCGCGAGGCCCATGAAGGAAACGCCATGAACGATGAACTGACGCCCCAACCGGAGTCCGCGGAAGAAGAAGCACCCGCGGTAACAGAGACCGCCACTGAAGAAATAACCTCCGCCACTGAAGAAACAATCCCCACCGCCGAGACCGTCCAGCCGGCCGAAGCCGCCGAAGTTCCGGCTCAGAGCGCCGAAGACAGCTCCGAAGATTTCGCGAAGATGCTCGAAGAAAAGGGCGCGAAGCCCGAGCGCACCCCGAGAACCGGAGAAAAGGTTACCTGCACGGTAGTCAGCGTCTCCAGCGAGTGGGTTTTCGTCAGTTTCGGCGGAAAGTCCGAGGGCGCGATCGCCCGCGTCGAATTCGCCGACGAGGGAGCGGAGACCAGGGACGAAACCGGACGTCCTCCCGTGCCCGCGCCGGGCGCCGAACTCGAAGCCTACGTTCTCGCCTTCCGTGACGGCGAGATACACCTGACGACCAGGCTCAGCCGCCGCGAGCAGTCACGCACCGCCATCTACGACGCCTTTGTCGCCGGAGTCCCGGTCGAGGGCAGGGTGGCCAAGGTGATAAAGGGCGGCTTTGAAGTCCGTGTCAGCGATTTTCGGGCTTTCTGCCCGCTCTCCCAGATAGACCTGCGCTGGCCCAAGGAACCCGAAATACACGTCGGGCAGATATATCCCTTCAAGGTCGTCGAATACAAAGACAAGGGCAGAAACATAATCGTCTCCAGAAGAGCTCTTCTCGAAGCCGAGATGGTCACCAAACGCGACGAGATCAAGAAGAAGATCAACCTTGGCGAAATTGTCACCGGCAGGGTAAGAAACGTGCAGAGCTTCGGCGCTTTCGTCGAGCTTGGCGGCGTGGACGGCCTCATACCGGTCTCCGAAATGGCCTGGGAGAGGGTGGAAGACCCCGCCAAGATACTCACCGAGGGGCAGGAAGTGACCGCTAAGGTTATCGGCGTCGATTGGGAGAAAGACAGGATCAGCCTTTCGCTCAAGGCTCTCGAAGGCGACCCGTGGAGCTCCGTGGCCGAGCGCTTCCCCGTAGGCTCGAAGGTCAAGGGCACGGTTGCGAGGCTCACCAACTTCGGAGCCTTCGTAAACCTCGAACCCGGCATCGACGGGATGATCCACATCTCCGCTCTGGGCACCGAAAAGCGGCTCAAGCACCCCAAGGAAGCGATAAATATCGGAGACGAGGTCGAGGCGGAAGTCGTCGCCGTCGAGCCGGAGAAGCGCCGTATATCCCTCTCGATGGAGTACAAGCTGCAGGAAGGGCTCGGCAGCCTGCCCCGCACCGGCGAGGTCATCCGCGGGACCGTAGAGAAAATAGTCGATTTCGGCGTCTTCCTCCGCCTGCCTTCCGGCCACCTCGGGCTCATTCCCAACGCCGAGATGAACACGAAGAAGGGCACAGACCACGGCCAGATGCTTCGCCCCAAGGACGAGATGGACGTAAAGGTGCTGGAGATAGAGGAGAACGGCAGGAAGATACGCCTCTCCGTCAAGGCCCTTGTGCGCGACCGCGAGCGCCAGATGCAGAAGGAATACGAGACCTACAAAGGCTCCGACACGGTTTCCTTCGGCACCTTCGGCGACCTTCTCAAGGCTTCTAAAGAGAAGAGCTGATTTAAATTATCAAACCGCATCGGAAGGGCCGCTCGCTATGGGCGGCCCTTTTGTTTTTCGCCGAGGCTTTTGAGTATCGTTTCCGCGAGATTCTTTCCGATTCCCTCGACCCCGGCGATCTCCTCCGCCGAAGCGCGCAGAATCCCCGCTACGCTGCCGAAGCGCTTTAAAAGCGCCTTTCTCCTCGCAACGCCGACGCCGCTTATTCCGTCGAGGGCGGAGGATATCGTGGAGGTAGAGCGGCGCTTCCTGTGGTACTCGACGGCGAAGCGGTGGGCCTCGTCGCGGATGCGCTGGAGTATGAAGAGGGCCGAGGAATTGCGGGAAAGTATGAGGGGGTTCTTTCTGCCCGGCAGGAAGATTCGCTCCGGGGTTTTCACCCCTTCCGCCCCGGGAATCGGGCGCGATTTGGCTAGCCCTATTACCGGCACCTGCCCCGCGCCAGCCTCTTCCATTGCAACTTTCGCAGCCGAAAGCTGGCCGGGACCGCCGTCTATTACCACCAGGTCGGGCCACTCCCACCCGTCTTCGGAGCGGGAAAACCGCCGCCTTATCACTTCGGCCATCATCGCGAAATCGTCCTGACCCGCCACCGACTTTATCGAGAACTTCCGGTACCCTTCTTTCAGCGGCATTCCGTCGAGAAAGGCCACCATCGAGGCGACGGGGGCGGTCCCCTGTATGTTGGAGATGTCGTAGCACTCGATTTTCCGCGGAGGGTGGGGGAGGGAGAGGCGGACCCGCAGCTCTTCGAGCGCGGTCTCAAAGCCCACCTTGCTCTTTCTCCGCTGGTCGAGCAGCTCTCTCGCGTTTTTGTCGGCCAGCCGGAGGAGGGAAACACCTTCGCCCCTGCGCGGATTAAGGATAGTGACCTTTTTGCCCCGCTTTTCCGTCAGCCACTCGCCGATAGCCTCAGCCTCGTGTCCGATGCCGGTCCCCAGGAGTATCTGCGCGGGGATTATCCTCTCTCCGCCGTAGTAGCGCCTGACGAACTCGGCGAGAGTCTCCTCGTCGTCCTCGAAAAGGTTTTTCATGTAATAGCCGCGCCGGTCGATAAGAAGGCCGGAGCGTATGACCAGAATCGCCGCCTGCGCCTCGCTGCCCTCGCGCACCCACCCTACGACATCCTTGTCGATTCCTCCGTGGGAGACGACCTTTTGTTTCTCCAGAGTGGTCTCCACGGCGCGTATCCTGTCGCGAAGGAGCGCCGCCTCCTCGAATCTCTCTTCTATGGCGGCTCTTTCCATTCCATTCTTTAGAAGCTGGATTAACTTTTTGTTTTTTCCATTGAGGAAGAGAACGACCTCATCGACTAGGTGGCGGTACTCCTCCTCGGAAATGAGGCCGGAGCAGGGGGCCTTGCAGCCTCTCGTCGCCTGATAGAGGCAGGGCCTTTTTCGGGACGTAAATTCCCTTTCCGAACAATGTCTTAACGGGAAAACCTTGTGTATGAGGTCAATGGTGTCGTGAAGGTCGCGAGCGGAGGAGTAGGGGCCGAAGTAGAGCGCCCCGTCGTCTTTTACCTTCCTCACCAGCGTCAGCCGGGGGAAGCGGTCCTTGACGGGAAGCCTCAGCGAGTAGTAGGTCTTGTCGTCGCGAAGGTCTACGTTGAAGCGGGGGTGGTGGCGCTTGATGAGGGAGTTCTCAAGGAAAAAGGCTTCCTTTTCGGACTCCGTGACGATGAACTCGATATCCCTGGCCCGCTCCATGAGGAGGGGTATCTGCGGCCGCCCGTCGGCCCCCTCGCGGAAGTAGCTTTTCACCCTTGCGCGCAGGTTTACGGCCTTGCCGACGTAGATTATCCTCCCGCCCTCGTCCTTCATCAGGTAGACGCCGGGGGAGGCCGGGAATTGTCCTGCCTTTGCCTTTAGCTCCATGACCTGTATATTAGCGCCAAGCGGGTAGCAAATCCAAATAAAGGAGGAGAGGGTGTCAAGCAACGTCGATTACGGAACATTTGCCCTCTACAGGCTTGAAGACGGCGTAAACAGGATTCAGAACTCGGTCAGGGGGGCCTATTACGGGGCGCGCCTCGCCTCCAGGAGGATAGGCGACCTCACCGCAAAAGGAGGCCCGCTGGTCTCGGCGGTGAAGAAATCCGCCGAGGAGATGAAAAAGATATCCTCCGCGCTCGAACGCATCGAGGAAGACCTGACGGATATAGCCGTGCTCGCTTACGCGGCTCATTTCTCGGAATTTCTGCGGGCTCTTTTGAACGTCGAAACCCCTCCCGCCCTCCCCGAGACGATAAAAGGGGTTGAAGAGCTCGCCGGAACTCCGGGGGCGCTCGCAAAGGCCGACAATATGTTTCCCCTCTTTCTGGCGCTGACGGGAACGTCCGTGCGGGGAGGAAAGCTCGACAAAAGGGCCTTGCAGGCTCTCGGCAGGGACGAGGTGGAGATACCTTTCTCGCTGGGAAAGATGCTCCTCTTCCGCGAGGGCGACAGGGTAGGGCTTACCGACAAACAGCTTGAGGCGATGGGGAAGGCGATACTGGACGCCGGAAGGATTCTGCGCTCCAAACGGGGCTGAGTACTTCTTCGAGCATATATCCCGTCACTCACGCGAAAGCAGGAGTCATAAGTAATTGTAAATGCCGCTGGATTCCTATATGGTCGCCCCTTTGGATGCAAGGGCTGAAGTGAGGTGTAAAGGTTCGATTGCAGCCATATATCCGGACTTTTTGCAAGGTTCTTTGACCTTTGTCCCTGATGGAATA
>SCTA01000039.1 GCA_004322275.1 bacterium | reverse complement strand
TGTTCCGAGCTCATTCTGAGCCGCAGCGAATATGAGCTCGCCGAGCGACGAACGAGCGAGCTTTGGGCACAAAGGGAGCGCGACTTTTCTTTCCCCCATTTCTTTTGGTCGCTCAAAAGAAATGGGGCCGGGTGCGGGCGGGCAGCCCGCAACCATTTAATTACATTATAGTTTTTTATATTCGATGGGCTGAAGCCCATCCTACGCACTGGTTTTCAGTTCTTCGATGAGCGGCTTTACGAGGGCCCACAACTCTGGGTGCTGAGAGCTTGTAAATGTGTCTACCATCTTATTGAAGCAGACAAAGCGAATTTTTGGATGAGGCGAATATTTTAATTTTTTAGGACACTCAGGGACGAAGTACCAAATATCCACCAGAGCATTTTCTGGCATCTTAATATTCGTTAAACTATCCAGGAGGGAATCGTATTTTTTCCATGCACGGGAGTTTTTACTGATATCTGGGATACTTCCAAAAATCCCGTCCATCCTTGCCCCCTTTTCAAGGAAAGTATTGTAGCGCATAAGCTGTTGCTCTCCCAGAGAGGCCATATCCGTCTTAAGTTCTACAAGTACCCACTTGGGGTCAGTTCCCATAACACCGAAGAGATAATCTGCATTGGTGCTCTGGTAGTTTCCATCTTTTTTGAATGGAACTTCGGCGGCAGCATAAATCACATCTGCTTTGTAGGATTTTTCGAGATATTCCTTTATGAATGGGCACATGAATGCATCTATGGCCCTTTCAAGCTGGTACTTCGGGAACCTCCGGTTAGTCCTCAAGTGATCAACCATCTCTTGGACTGAATTTTCGAGACTCAAATAATACCCCTTAATTTTTTTAGTTTCACAGGTTGCATTCCTTAACCCGCTGTGACCCGGTATAGACGTTGAACCTTCCCCCTCTGACGTAGCCAATAACTGTCATCCCCAGCTGTTCGGCGAGCCGCAGGGCGAGGGCCGTCGGGGCGGAGCGGGAAACAAGCACCGCCACCCCCATTTTCGCCGTCTTGAGGAGTATCTCCGAGCTTACGCGCCCCGTGGTGAAAAGCGCGAGGCTCTCCACGCCAAGGCCGTCCAGCAGCGCCCTGCCGCCGAGCATGTCCACGGCGTTGTGCCTGCCGATGTCGGCGCGAAAGAGTATCGTCTTCTCCGGCGAGGCAAGGCTGGCGTTGTGGGTGCCGCCGGTCCTCTGAAAGACCTCGGAGCGGGTCTGAATCTCCCCCATCCTCGCCAGAATATCCTCCGGCGAGAAGACGGCTCCGGTGTCGAGAGGCTTCACCCGGAGGGCGTCAAGGGGGTGGTAGAAGGTGGTGCCCTTGCCGCAGCCGGTGGTGAGGGTGCGCCGCTCCATGAGGCTCTCGACGAGGGCGATATCCCCCTTGAGTTTCAGCCGGACGGCCCCCGTTTCCTCCTTCAATTCCAGTATATCCTCTCGCGCGGAGAGGAACCCCTCGGAGCGCAGGAAACCAACCGCGAGTTCCGCGAGGTTTTCCCCGAGCGTCAGGAGGGTGACGATCTCCCTGCCGTTGGCGAAGACGGTGAGGGGGAGTTCCTCCACCACCTCGTCGTCGCAGGCGGTGAAGACCCCTTCCTTCCAGCGCGATATCTTCCATATGGTAGTGGACATCTAGCTTTTCTTTCCTTTGACCCCGGCCACCCGGCTTTCGCCGCGCCGCATGGTGATTTTGTTGGTGTCGAGGTATTCGAGAAGGGGTATCGCGTACTTTCTGGACGCGCCGGTGAGGTCCTTTACGTCGCTCACCCCCATCTCCCCCTTTCCGGCCAGAAGGTCTTTCACCTTTTCGACGAAACCCTCCATCAGCGCGGCGTCGAAGAGAAAACCCTCCTTGGTCCTGACGAGCCTGCCCTCGGCCACGAGGTAATTCACTACCGGCTTAAGCGCCGCGGCGCTCTCACCCGTCCCGGCCACAAGAGTCTCCAGGGTGTGCGCCTCGAACCCCTTCTCGCGCACCAGTTCCCTTATCCGCTTCTGGGTTCCCTCGTCCTCCAGGCTCAGGGTAAGGGTGAAATCGCTTCGCCTCACCTTCTCCGCGTCGAGGATTATCTTCCCCTCCCCGGCCAGCCTTTCCAGGGTGAAGGCGACGAGCTTGTCGTCGATGTAAGCGGGGAACTTGCTGCGAAGCTCCTCGGCTCCGATTCCCTTCTTGAGCGGGTTTTGTCTGTGGTAATCGGCGAGGATTTCGAGGGCGAAGGCCGAAAGCTCGGCGATGTACCCCGAACTGACGTGGCGCTGGGCCTTTCTGTCGGAGACGAAAGCGTGGCCGTCGCGCACCGAGAGTTGGAGAAGGTTTCTCGCCTGTTCCAGCGTCACCATCAGCGCCGAAACGGCGTCCTCCGGCGTCAGCCCGACGTGCTTTCTAAGGTCCAGAAACACCTTCAGCCTCTCGCCGGGAGCGCCCTTGTCGAGCACTTCGAGGAGGGCGGCGACCTCTTTCTTTTGCCCCTTGTGGCGCGCCGGGTGGTGGTCGAGGACAACGCCTCCGCCCACCGTCCGCGCCGGTGAGTAGCCGCGAAGGACGAACCTGTCGCCGGGGCAGGCCACGAATTTTTCACGCGAGCGAAGCTGGACGTACCCCTCCTCGCCGCCCTCGATATTTTCCGAGCTGAGGAGCGCCACCACCACAGGCACCTCCCTCGCGGCGATGTGGAGCCGCAGGCGGTCACGCTCCTTCAGCGGCTTTCTGGCGGTACCAAGTACGGTTATTCTGGCGTCGGCCATGTAGGTGGGCTCTATCTCGCCGGGGTGGACGACCGTGTCGCCCCGGTTTATCTCCTCGACGCTCACGCCGGAGAAGTTGAGGGCCGTGCGGTTTCCCGCGTAGGCCTTTTCGACCGCTTCACCGTGGACCTGCACCCCCCTGACCTTCGCGCGCACGCCTCCGGGCAGTATCTCCACCTCGTCGTCGCGCTTTACCGCCCCGGAGAGGAGGGTTCCCGTTACGACGGTGCCGAACCCCTTCATAGGGAAGACCCTGTCCACGGGAAGGCGAAAGAGCCCCTTGGCGTCGCGCTGGGGCACCGCGTCGGCCAGCTCGCAGAGTCTCTCGCGAAGCTGGTCGAGCCCCTGCCCGGTGACGGAGCTTACCGGCACTATCGGCGCTCCCTCCAGAAAGGTTCCCTTTACGAGGGAGGCCACGTCTTCGCGGGCCAGCTCCAGGTACTCCTCGTCCACCATGTCCGCCTTGGTGAGCGCCACTACCCCGCTGGCGACGCCGAGAAGCGAGCATATTTCGAGGTGCTCCCTCGTCTGGGGCATCACCCCCTCGTCCGCCGCTACAACGAAAAGCACGGTGTCTATGCCCGAAGCCCCCGCCACCATCGTCCGCACGAACTTCTCGTGGCCCGGAACGTCGACGATGGACATGCGCCTCCCGCCGGGAAGGTCGAGGGTGGCGAAGCCGAGCTCGATGGTAATGCCCCGGAGCTTCTCCTCCTTAAGCCTGTCGGTGTCGATTCCCGTGAGAGCCCGCACCAGAGAGGTTTTCCCGTGGTCGATGTGGCCCGCGGTTCCCAGTACGATTCTTTTTGGTTGAGCCATAATCTCTTTAGCCGGATAATTTTTGAAGATTCTTATTAAGAGTAAGGGAGATGCGCTCCGGGAGTCAAAGAAATGTCACAGTTTTTCGCCCTGCCGTCAGACATCGACGCCGCCCGCGCAATCGCCCTCCTCCGGGGCGAGGAGGCCAGGCATCTTGGCCGCGTCACCCGCGTCAAAAAGGGTGACGAAGTCCGCATCTTCGACGGCGGGGGCAACAGATATCTCGGAATCGCGGCGGATTTTTCAGGCGACACCCTCCTGCTCGAAAAACTCTCCCCCCTGCCCTCCTGCGAGCCGAAAAAAGAGCTGACCGTCGCTCAGGCGCTCATAAAGGGCGACCGCTGGGAATGGTTTCTGGAAAAAGCCGTCGAACTCGGCGCTTTGCGCATAATACCCCTTATCACCTCGCGCACAGTGGCCCGCCCCGACAGGGAAGGTTCGGGAAAAAAGGTCGAGCGCTGGAGAAAGATACTCCTCTCGGCGGCCAAGCAGTGCGAGCGCGGCAAAATCCCCGAGATAACCGCCCCTCTCGGGCTCGCCGAATTTCTCCGCGTACTCGGACCGGCTGAAAAATCCGAAGAGCGGTTTTTTTGCGCCGAAAGGGCGGGGGCAAGATTCCTTTCGCCGGGCGCGGAAAAGAACAAAAGCCTCGTCGCCCTCGGTCCGGAGGGCGGCTGGAGCGAGGAAGAGGCCGCGTCCCTTGTCAAAACCGGCTTTTCGCCCGTATCCCTCGGCGAAAGGATACTCAGAAGTGAAACCGCCGCAATCGCGGCGCTCTCTGTTTTTTTGGCGGCGGAACACGTCAAATGAATATCAGGAGCTTTGCGGGAAGCGATTCTCTTGTTGTTTTGACTCCTTCGTGATACTTTTGCTGTCGGAATTAACTCAAATCTTTTAGGCCTGCGCGTGTAACTACACAGAGGAAAGGCACAAAAAGATGAAATGTCCCAAGTGCGGCTACACAAGTTTCGATTACCTGAACGAATGCAAGAAGTGCGGAACCGACATCTCCGACATCCGGGCGATGCTGGGAGTGATTGCAATCTCCCCCGAAGAACGCGCCCAGTCAAAGCCCGCCGCGATAATCGCTTCGCCCGAGCCGGTTCACGACGAGCTCGACTTCAGCACTGCGGGCCTTCTCTCCGACGTGGGAACCGAGCACGAAGAAACCCACGAAGCGATAAACAGCGACTTCATCACCGATTTTGAATCCGAAGGAACCGCCGAAGAACCGGAAACGGAATCCATGGTCGAGCACACCAGCTACTCGCGCCCCGCCGCTCAGGCCGCCCCGGCCTCCGCCGAAGACGAAGAGATCGACATCGGCTTCACCGGAGCTGAGAACGAGGAAAAGGAAGAGGAAACCGAGGACGGCTTCCTCGACATGGATTTCAGCGACGTGTTCGGAGACGACAAAAAGAAATAACCCCCCTTTCGAGGCCCAAAAGCCTTGACAGGGCGGCTGCAAGTAAGGTAAAAACTGCAACTTCCCGGCTCCCGCAAGGCCAGCCGGGCGCGGGCAGGTAGCTCAGTCGGTAGAAAATGCTTCTTGGGCAAACTTTTAAGCCAGCTCGCTGAAAACTCAAAAATATCCCAACAATCTCGCTGAGATAGGTTGGATATTCATGGGCAGGTAGCTCAGTCGGTAGAGCAGGGGACTGAAAATCCCCGTGTCGGCGGTTCAATTCCGTCTCTGCCCACCAATAAAAACAAAGGGTCAGGCTTTCGAGCCTGGCCCTTTTGTTTTGTGTGAATTACCGGAGTGAGGTGGAACAAAAAAGGGGCTACAGGCCGAAACCTGTAACCCCTTGCTGATTCGCGGTAAGCAATCGGCGGCGGATGTGGGAACGTGGAGATGCACTGTAAATTTGATGGGCTAAAACCCATCCTACACGACTGAACTGCCTTGAATAACCGCCCGAATCGCCTCTGATGCAAGCTTTTGGAAAGGCTTGAGACCAATTATCCCGCCTTTCCATAATTCTAGTTGTTATGGTTCTATAACAAATCTCAATCCAATATATCGGTTCCTCTGGCTTGGACTTGTTGAAAATCGCCATGTAGTGCGCACATATTTGCTTATACTGTACCAATCTCCGCCGCGCGCAATTGCCCAGCCTTGGGAACCATCTCCCCAAGCACTGCCGTCCGTTGGCGCTAAGCTATAGGAGGAGGAATAATAGTCCTCCACCCATTCCATGACATTACCGCTCATATCATAAAGCCCAAGGGCGTTTGGTAGTTTTTGTCCTACCGGATGCGTAGAACCAGCAGAGGTAACTGGAGAGTATGGTTGAAACCAGGCGTAATCTAGCAGCATGGACTGGTCGCTGGTCCCTGAGTATTTTGTGCCGGAGTATTGCGCTCCCTTGGCGGCGTACTCCCACTCTGCTTCGCTTGGTAGGCGAAAGGCGACTCCGGTTTTCAGTTTAAGTTCCCCAATGAATTCAATTATATCGTACAAGCTAACCTGTTCAATGGGCAAGCCCGGAGAAGAACTTTTGTAATAGCTTGGGTTATTACCCATAAATGCCTTCCATTGCTCCTGTGTTATTTCATAGGTGCCCATCCAGAAGCCTTTTGAAAAGGTAACAGTATGCACAGGTAGCTCATTTGGATTTCCGTCGCCATAAGTGTCTCCCATCTGAAAACTTCCTGGCGGAACCCATGAGAATTTAAAGCCTGTCTTTGGTTCCACATAGATATCCCCCACCGCCATCTCGTCTACCTGCCCGTCGCAATCGTCGTCTATTCCATTGTCAATTTCATAGGCGCCAGGATTAACCAATGTTTCGGAATCATCGCAATCGTTGGAGTTCAAGACGTATGTAGCGGATTGAGTGCAAGAATTGGTATTATTCAATGGGTCGCCGTAGGAGTCACCGTCCAGATCAAGCCAGTATTCGGTCAGCAGTCCTTCGTCAATCTGCCCGTCGCAATCATTGTCCTTTGAGTCGCAGTTGGTTTCGGATGACTCATACTCACTTGAGAAAATAAAATAATCCGGCTCTTCCCATCCGCTTGCACCGCTGCAAAGTTTGGTGGCGCCAGAGCATACGCCGAGCTGTTCTTCTGCCAGAGGCGGAACAAGACCGTCGTCAATTCCCCCTGAGCAGTCGTTATCTACTCCGTCACAAATTTCTACTTCTTCGGGATTAATGAATGGAGAAAGGTCATTACAGTCAACAGAGGTTGTATTAACAAGCGATGTTGACAATACATATCCCCCGGGCGGGCTAGTGGAAGTCAATGTTAGGCCGGATGTGTAACCGTCGCCATCTTTATCTTCATACCACGTGGCCATAACTGATATTTCAATGATTGCAGAATCTTCTTTTAAGCCATCGCTTGCCATGTAGGTGAAGCTGTCATAGCCATAAAAACCG
Organism: bacterium; assembly: GCA_004322275.1. Classification (NCBI taxonomy): domain Bacteria; species bacterium. The sequence goes on along the minus strand of SCTA01000039.1, from coordinate 32,563 downwards.
GCGTTCGGAGTGTAGGTGACTACGACTGACTCTCTGGATTCATTGGGAATAACGGATAGTGCACCGTTTACGGGAGGCGAGATGATGGAAAAGTTGAAATCTGTCACCCCGTCTGGGTCGGTGGCAGAAAGGGTGATACTGACAGGCGTGTTCTGCGGTGCGTTTACCAATAGTGTTGCCGCAATCGGAGCATCGATATTTAGATTAATGGAGTCTGAGGATATTCCACTTTCAAGTCCATCGGCGTTTTCAAAAATTATATATATGGTCTTCAACCCGCCCGATGCAAACGTGTAATCCTTGGCTTCGGCAACTGGTTCCCAGGAAGCGACATCGGAGAAGTCGGCTTTTTCGCTGATTTTCATTAGAGAAGCATCAGCGGAATGGGTAATGGACAGCGTAACTGTCTCTGAGTCTGAAAGCTCGGCTCCGTTATTGATCGAGACGCTGCCGGACGGCCCGATTGAGACACTCAGGGGCAGTACCCCTATATCCGTAGTACGTCCGGGCTTTACCATAATTCCGACTAGATTCTGATAAGTGTACCCGGTCTTTTCAACAACGAGGTCATAGGTTCCGGCCGGAAGGTCTAGCTTGAAAGCTCCAGTTGCATCAGTGTTGGCTTGAAATGAAGTGCCTGGCACATAGATTTTTATGCCCGTATGTTCAGATTGGCCGATTAGTAACGCTTTGCCAACTATTGTGCCTTCCGCTGAAATCTCTATGGTTCCTAGATTGACTGTATTGCTGTCAGTTCCGTCCTTGGTAACCTCAAGAATCTGAAGAGCGACGAGAACGTCGCCAGTGGAGAGTTCTTTTTTACAGATGAGGATATAGCTACCATTTCCGACGCCGTTTATCGTGAAATTGCCTTCGATGTCTGTTATTCCACTCTTATCAGTGCCTTCAAGTGTGCAGACTGCCCCAGGTACTGAGTACTTTCCATTTACAATTAGCCCCAAACCTCCCCTTGCAGCCGAAAGGTCAGAAGAGCTAACGACAGTGCCTTTAATGGCTGCCGATCTTGGGGCTTCACTTCCTCCTCCGCCCCCACCACCGCAGGCGGTCAGAGTGTAAGCTAGCGTTAAAATCAAAAGTGCGGCCATTAGTTTTTTCAAAATTTCTCCTTTGAAACACTCTGTGGCTAAGCAGTTGTTTTAAAGTCTCCGGATCTGGGAAGCTGTGCAACGGCTTTGTTTTAACCTGAGACAGTTCAACTATATGTGATAAAAACCACTTGCGCAATGCTAGGATCGTTTTTGCCTGTCTGTCATTAGTCCCAGCTTCCCCCGATTCGGTAACACGGGGGACAACACGGGGGGCTCAAAATACACGGGCAGAGGATAAACTACTGTAATTGTCCGCTTTACAGCGCCCGTGCTCACTTTCTAGTTGTCCCAAAATACTCCATGCCGCTGAAAATTTCCCTAAAAATCTTTGGCGGTGATTTGCGGTGAATTGTGGCAACACAGCGGTCATGTGCGGGAGCAATGCGGCGATAGAAGGACTGGCGGCAATAAAAAACCGGGCACTCCGCGTTGTGCGAAGTGCCCGGTTTGGATTTCGTGGTGAGCCGTCGGTGGATCGAACACCGAACCTAGTGATTAAGAGTCACTTGCTCTACCGGTTGAGCTAACGGCCCACGAAGGAGGCGCGAATGTTAACTTTGAGTCTACCCGCTGTCAAGGAAAAGTGTTAGCGGGAAAGATTTTTTTGACGGATTTTTCGCTGCGGCGCGGCCGAGGGTTTCTCAGCCGAGAGTAATCCGGTTTTCCTCCATGAAGACGGTTCCGGGGGCCGTGACGGCTGAGAATTTTTCCTGCGCGCGCGCGCTCTGAAAGAACACTCCCCCAGCGTCTTCGCCCAGCTCTTCAACCAGCGCGCTAAAGTCCGTCTCTTTGGTCTCTCCCGTTACGAAGAGGGTTTCTCCGGCCAGCGCCAGCTCCACCGTGCGCCCGCGCCATCCTTCGTCCGCGCTCACGGTGAGGATGAGCTCGGCGGACTTTCTAAGCTCTTCCGCGAACCCGCTTCCGGCCTTTTTGTGATCCAGAAGGACGACGATGCGGGGGAAGAGATCGGTCGAAAGGTGGGAGTAGTGCCTGCGGAGGTAGGGCTCGGGCGCGACAGCCTTTCGCAGCTCCTTCACTCTTTCCGGCGTCTTTTTGTCGGCGTCTTCGAGGACGACGGTGAGGGCGGTGTGGGGGAGGATTCCGGCGAAGCGTCCAAGCTCTTCGGCGAGCCCTTCCCGCCAGCCGCTTATTAAAAAGGTGAAGTTCGCCCCGGCGCGTTTGGCAAGGTTTTCCGGCCACTCCGGGGAGAGGCTTCCCGCCGCGTTCAGCCGCGCCCCGGTGAGGCAGACGGCGTTTTCTCCGCCGGTGAAGGGGCCGGTGAGCGAGGGGTTGCCGAGGGGATCGAGTTCGTGGCCGGTCGCCTCCTCGAAGAGGAGGAAGGCTTTGTGTATCTCCTCCGCGTTCATCGTGGGGGTCGAAAAGACGGTGTAAGGCGGCAGGAGGAAGTGGTGTATCCCCTCCTCTTCCGCTCGCTCCCGCAGCGCCGTCCCCGGCAGGAGGGCGAGGGGGAAAAGCTGGATGTCGGCTTCGGGAAGGTTGGCGAGAACGAAATCGAGCGACTCCGAGAACCCTTCGAGGTCGTCGCCCGGAAGCCCGACGATGAGGCCGACGGAGGCGGCGATGCCTTCGGAGGTCAGCTCCCGCATCCTCGCCAGCCATTTTTTCCTGTCGAAGGTGCGGCCGACGTTCTTCAGCACTTTCGGACGGACGGACTGAAGCCCGACCTCCGCCGAGACCAGACCCGCGCGGGCGAGCCGCCCGGCGTCGCCGGGGCGAAGGTGCTGCGCCGAAAGCTCGGTGTGGAAGGAGAGGCCGCCCCCGGCGTTCCCCTCTTCGAGGTCACTCAGGGTCTTTTCCCAGTCGGGCCGGACGTTGAAGGAGGGGTCCATAAGGTAGACCTCGGAGACCCCGTTCTCACGAAACCAGCGCAGGTGGTCCGAAAGCCACCCTTCGCGGAAGGTCCTCACGGTTTTAAAGCGCTTGCCGTAGTTGCAGTAATCGCAGCAAAAGGGGCAGCCGCGCACCGTCTCCAGCCAGGCCGAGTTGTCGTGGGCGGGGCGCAGAAAACCTTCCAGATAGGGGCTCTTGGCCTTCGTGAGGTCGAGAAGCGCCGGAGGCTGTCCCGCGGGAAGAGCCGGGAAGGAGTTCAGGAGCGCCGAAAACGCCGCCTCGCCCTCGCCGGGTATGAGGAGATCGAACCCGCCGGATTCGTAAAGCCACGAGTTCGAGGGGTCGGCCTCGGGGCCTCCGCCGACGGTGAAGACGCCGTGTTCGCGAAGTTTTTTCGCCAGCCGCGCCGAGCGCTCGGAGTTCCAGAGGTAAAGTGAGAAACCCGCGACCAGCGGCTTTCGGCGAAGGATGGAAGCAAGAAGGAGGGAATCGCCGTAGACGTCCGCCTCCTCCCACGGGAGCAGCTCCACCTCCCAGCCGGGGGCGCAAGCGGAGGCGTGGGCGGCGATATAGCCGGCGGCGAGGGGGATGTTGGCGTCGGCGCGGGGCCAGCGCATCGCCGGTACGGGAAGCTGGACGAGAACTGCTTTTTTTCGCGTCATCTACTTTTTGAAGAGCTTGTCGAGGGCGGAAAGGGCGGCGTCTTTCTTTTTCGCGTCCGGGCCGCTGCCCGAGAGGCAAAACCACTCGCAGGCGTTGCCCCGCTCCTTGTCGGCCACCCTCTCGGTCTCGCTCTCCCTGCAGTCGTTGTAAGAGCCGGGGGCGTAGAGGGAGCACTGTACGCAGGCGTGTATATCCGCGCCGCACCTGCAGGAGTCGCGCCTGAAGTACGGGGGAGGCGGAAGCTCGCCGCCGCACAGAGCGCACTTGGCGTCCCGTTCGGTCGGTGGCTGCCGGCTCACGAGCACCTGTAGCCGCCGACGCCTTTCGGCTTAGGCGACTCTTTTTTGTCGCGCATCGCCTTCATCTTCTCGCCGAACCCGGCCTTCGAGAGGTAGGGCAGCGCGGAGTTTTTAAAGGAATCGACGAGGGTTTTCTTCGTCGCCTCGAGGTCCTCGGCGAAAACTCCCATCTTCTCCAGCCTGCGCTCGAAAGGCTCGCTGGAGCCTGGGAAGCACCCGACGAGGCGGAGCTTCACCCAGAAGATGTTGGAGTAGGCATAGGGCATCGATTCGTCGTAGACATCCACTCTCACCCCGCCGGGGCCTTCGATGCTCTCGTAGAGCTTCCCTTGCGGTTCGCTCACTTTACGATCTCTGTCCAGCCGTAGGGATCGGGTGCCTCGCCCTTCTGGAGCGCGGTCAGGCGGTTGTAGAGTTCGAGCACCTTTTTGCCGGGCTTGCCGTCTTTCGCGTAGACGATGACTTTCTTGCCCCAGGTAATCGACTCGACCGGGGTTATGACGGCGGCGGTGCCCAGACACCCCGCCTCCTCGAAGGAAGGCAGCTCTTCGAGGGCCACGGGCCTTTCCTCGACCTTCATGCCCATGTCCCTGGCCAGCTGCACGACGCTGAGGCGGGTGATGGAGGGGAGGATCGATTCGCTCGCGGGGGTGACGAGAGTGTTGCCCGAGATGGCGAAAAAGTTAGAGGAGCCGGATTCGTCGATGAAGCGGTTCTCCTTGGCATCGAGGTAGAGGACCTCCGAGAAGCCCTCCTCCTTCGCGCCGATCGTCGCCCTCATGCCCGCCGCGTAGTTGCCGCCGCACTTGATGTCTCCCACGCCGCCGGGGGCCGCGCGGTGGATAATCTCCTCCACGCGCAGCTTCACCGGGGTCAGCCCCGCCTTGTAGTAAGGGCCGACGGGGGTGGTGAAGACAATGAAGAGGTAATCCGAGCTGGGCTTCACCCCGACCTCGGCGCTGATGCCGAGCTCCAGGGGGCGGATGTAAAGGGTCGCGCCGCTGTCGAAGGGCGGAATGAAGCGCCTGTTGGCCTTTACGACGCGGTGGACCGCCTCGCGGAAAAGGTCCACAGGGACCGGCTCCATCAGGAGCTTCCTTGCGGAACACTGAAAGCGCTCGGCGTTAGCCTCGACGCGGAAGAGGCCTATCTGCCCGTCGGGGCGTTCGTAGGCCTTCAGCCCCTCGAAAATCTCCTGCCCGTAATGGAGGCAGACCGCCGCCATGTGGAGGTTTATCGACCTGTCGGCGGTAAGCTCCCCCTCCGACCACTTCTTGTTCTTGAAGTAGTACCGGATATTGGCGTCGGTATCCTGATAGGCGAAGGGCAGATTTTTGAAATCGAGGTTGGCGCGTTCCATTTTTGGCTTTGCTCCCCTTGGGTTTGATTTTTAAGTATAACTGATTATCGTAAGCGAAGGCGCGCCGCGTGGCAAGAGGGAGGAGGCCGTCAAACGGGAGTTTTTCGACGCGGGCCGCGAAAATATCCCGTTCGCCCCGGCAAGGCTGTACTCCCGGTTTAAGGTGGTATTCTTGAATTGAACTTTTTGCTGATTCTCACCGGACGGCAAAGGAGAAGAGAAGGTGAAAAAGCTCCTCGGATTTTTAGCGGTTCTGGCCCTCGTCTTTTTGTCCGCAAACGGTTTCGCCGCGTCGCTCGGCGGGGTCGAAATGGCAGATTCGGTAGACGTTGAAGGCAAAACGCTCACCCTTCGCGGGCTGGGGGAACACAAAAACCTTCTGGGAACCGTCTACGTGGCGGGCCTCTATCTTATGACTCCCGCGAAAACTGCCGACGAGGCGATAAACGCCGACGAACCGAAGCGGATCCAGCTCAAATTCGTAAGAACCCTTGAACTTGGCGATGCGCGAAGGATTATCAGAACAGGGTTCAACGATAACGTGCCGGAGGCCGACGAAGAATTAAAGGCGAAAATGAAGTCCCTTCTCGAAGCTTTCAACGCCGAGTTCGACCCCCGGACGACGCTGACAATAACCTACACCCCCGGCGGCGGAACCACCGTGGAAAAGGGGTACGTCCTGAGCGGCGCCAAACTTATCGGCTGGTTCGGCGGGGCCGACTTCATGCGGGCGCTCTTCTCCGTCTGGCTCGGGAACGTCCCCGCCTCCGAAGAGGTCAAAAGAGGGATGATGGGGGAGTAGGAGATCGGACATTTAAAGGCCGTGCCCGTTCAAATAAGCGTTGATGGCATTTTCTAATATGGCTTTCAAAACCGTGAATATTATGGGGAAGGCCACGTTGTATACAAATTTTGTCCAACCCCGTTTAACACGTCTTTTTGTTAAAAGGCCACGCGAAGATTCAAGCTCCTTTGTCGTCAGGTTTAGGATTAAAGAGGTCTGTTTTTCTCTGAGGGGTGTTGTCAGAGTTTCGATAAATTTTGATGCTGCCATGTTTAAACCTTTCTCTCCTTTTATAGGGAGATTGCGTTTTGCATGGCTAAATCATCGCATGTCCGCCCTCGGACAAACGAGCACCTCCATTTTCATAATTATCAATAATTACAGCATGTTATGGTTTGTATCAAAAATTGTCCGTGCATGTGTCCTAGGACAGGTCCACAAGGTCTGGGCGTTTTTCGCGTATCTCCTGAACATGTTTTTTTGCCCTCTTTATATCGCGTGAAATATTGCACCCTGGGTGTGATTTTTCAATCTCACTTCTAGGTTTTCCTTGAATATGCAATAACAGCACAGAAAGACGCCTCTTTATAGTTTCGTTGCCCAAAGACTTTATGTATATATTCCATTTTTTAATATCAGTAGGAGACGGCTGGTCTTGCCTTTCCTTGATTGCGGAACTATCTTTCTGGTATTTTTGTTTTTCAATAATTCTTTCATTTATTCTTAACTTATCTCTTGCATATACCCTAATTTTACCTTCGACCTCAGCCATAAGCATTGACTCGCAGGAGGCTATCGCTGCTGGATTATCTGGGTAATTAGCTCGTTTTATTAATTCCTGTATAAAATATTTCGCCTCATCGATACAATCTTTCTCTAGGCTACACTTGTTTGGTACACCTAGTTGCTCAATGGAACCAAGCAATTTATCTGCAACAACTCTTATTAACATGTGCTCTGCTTCTATAATCTTACAATTGGCCTCACTAATAACTTTTGGGTCGGTTCTGGCGATATGTCGCGTTATTGAATTATCCCTCTCATTAATTGCCCTGTAAAAATAATTCATCTCCGATTGAACAAGCATTGTAATTCTATCTCGATATTCTTTTGGCAACATTTGTTGAAACTCCTATTGTAATTCTATAGTTGCGGGGCTGTTCGCCCCTGCGCCCCAACACCGCTTCTTTTGACCGCCCAAAAGAAGCGGTGGGAAGAAAAGGCGCGCCCCCTTTGCGCCAAGGCGCTCGTTCGTCGCTCGGCGAGCGCGCAAATCGCCACGGGCTCATGGCGCGCTCGGAACACCCTCGCTCTCTCACTCGCTGGCGCCGGAGGGCGTGGGGAACGAAAATAAAGCTCGCCGATAAGTGAAATTATATGGACTTATCGGCTCGAAGGTAAATTATTTACACTATTCAAGGCATACGTGTAAAAATTTTACCTTCGAGTCCAAAAGCTCAAAGAGATTTCGCTTTTGGGCGAGCCTTCTTTTCGTCCTCCTCATGGCCCATATGCGGCGCAACGAGTGGAGGCGTCGGGCCGGCGCGGGGTCTTAACGGAGCGAAGCGCAGTGGGTGCCCCGTACGGCCCAGCCGGAACGAAGTGGTCGCTCGTAGAGCGAGCGACGCGTCCGGGCCGATTTCTTGGGTACTTCTTTCTAAAAGAAGTGCCTAGGAGCGCGAGGCAAAGCCTCGCAAGCTGTAAACCGGCGGACCGAGCCCGCCCTACAGCTCTTCTTGATTCCCGCCTTCGCGGGTACTAAGAATATTACGGCAGCGGCGCGAAGGCAGCGTGGTTGGAGGAGAACCAGGGCGGGGTGCGAAGGAGAATCTTCTTTATGACAGGGTCGCGCTTTGCCTCCGCCAAGAGCCTCCGCAGCTCCCGCCGCTCAAGGGTCTTTTCCCCGCCGAAGTCGAGGTAGAGGGAGAGGTCGTTTTTCCCCGCCCGCTCGCTGAGGGTGTCGATGCCGAAATCCTCCGGCGCGGCCTCCATCTCGCCCCCGCGCGGGAAATTCATCAGGGAGAGGTTGAGGAAGGTTATCTCTTCGCCGCGCTCTTTAATCCATTCGACGGTGGCGCGGGCCTCCTCCAGGCTTTCGGTGGGAAGGCCGAAAAGGAAGTAGCCGTAGACGCGGATTCCGAAGCGGTGGGCCAGCGCAGCGACCTTCGCGCCCCTCTCGGGGTCTATACCCTTCCTCATAAGGTCCAGAAGCCTCTTCGTCGCGGATTCAAAGCCGAACTGGAGCATGGCGCAGCCGCCCTCGGCGAGCGCCTCCATGAAGGCCGGGTCGGTGAGCTGCTCCTCCATCCTCGAAAAGCCGTACCATTTCACTCCCTCCCCGCTCAGCCCTTCGGCGATCTTTCCGAGGTGGGAGGGAGAGAGGGCGTTGTCGGTGAAGTGAACGAAGCGGATGGAGTGCCTGTCGCGGGCTTCGAGGATTTTTTTCACCAGTTCACCGGCGTCGGCGGTGCGGTAGGGCTGACGGTCGCCGGAGGCCTCGGGGCAGAAGGCGCACTTCGCCCAGTAGCACCCGCGCGAGGCCGAGACGGGGAGAACCGGCGCGGGGGCGAGGTAGCTTTGCCATCGCAGCCCTTCGCAGGAGGGGTTGAAGGAAACCTCCCTCTTCTCTCCCTCCGGCGGCTGATTCCAGATCAAAAAACGCGGCGCCAGCACCCCCGGAGCGTTCGTCACCCCTCCCGCCTTCGCCATCGCTGCCAGCGCTTCTTCTCCCGGACCCGTCACCACTGCGTCGAAGACTTTGAATATCTCCATCTCCGGGCGAAGGCACTTGACCCACGAATTGACGAGCCCTCCGCCGAGAAGAAGGGTTCCCGCGAAGCCCGTCCGGCGGAGCAGCCCGGCCAGCGCGAAACCGTGAAGGGCCTGCGAAAGGAAGGAGGCGGAGATCCCGATGATGGCAGGTTCAAGCGCGAGAATCTCTCCGGCGGATTTTTCGAGCGCTCCGGCCGTCCCCAGAAGTTCCGGCTCGCGCGCCGCCGAAGCGAGGTCTTCGGAAGAGAGGGGGGAAAGGGAGGGGTGGACGAAATCGGAGAGTGAAATATGTACGCCGAGGGTACGCGAGGCGAGGCGAAGCCCTTCCGCCACCTCGCCGAGAGCGGAGCGGTAAATTCCGAAGGACTCGTAAGTTTCCGGGTTTCTCAGCCGCTCCAGCGCCCTCGCGACGTTGCCTACCGCGCGCCTGGCCGAGGTTTCCTCCGGGCGGGTGCGCTCCTTTCCTTCCGGGGCGGCGTAGCAGCGCCGTAGGCTTTCCGGGGATAAAAGCTCCTCGAAGAAGCCCAGGTTGGCGTCACAGACGCTGACCTCGCAGCCCCTCTCGCGCAGATGCCCGGCGAGAACCAGCAGCGCCGGGTCGGGCTCGCAGGGTTTCGCCACCGGCGGCGAGACGAGGACAATCCCTCCGCTCATGCCGGTGTTTTCCCTTTTTCGGCTCCGCGAAGCTGGGAGGCGAGGACGGAAAGGACGCAGAAGACGAAAGCCATCGCCATCGCCGCCTTCCACCCTGCCATGAAGGCGGGGTGGTTCGACTTTGCCGCCTCGCCGACCGTCGTCCCCCCGGCCCTCACGAGGGCGAGGTCGAAGATTGCGGAGCCCGCCGCAACCCCTATCGACATGCCGAGATTGCGCGAGACGGCGGTGAGCCCGCCCGCTACGCCCAGCATCGGCGGGGGCGCGCTGCCCATTATAGAGCTTGTGTTGGGAGGCATGAAGATGGCGTTGCCCAGCCCCATCAGCACGAGGGCGAAGAGGATAACCGCCATAGGAGTGTCCGGCGTCAGAAAGTAAAAAACCGCGAAGGAGAGCGCGCGGAGGGTAAGGCCGATGGTGGTCAGCCCCCGCACGCCCTGCCTGTCGGAGAGCCCTCCCGCCCAGGAGGCGAGAATCATCATAAGAAATGGGGTGACCATAAGGGCCATGCCCATCCGGACTGTCGAAAGATGCTTTATTTCGGTCAGATAGAAGGGGATGAGGAGAAGAACCGAAATGCCGGAGGAAAAGGTCAGCAGGGAGGCCGCGAGCGCCGCCGAGAACTCCGGGTTTTTAAAGAGGCCAAGGTTGACGAGGGGGTCGTGCGCGAACTTTTCCCTGACCAGAAAGGCGGCGAAGGAAAGTCCCGCAAGACCGAAGTAAAGAACGGTCTGCCCCTCCCTGCGGAGGCCGGACGCGCCGAGGAGGAGAAGGGCGCAGGTGGCGGTGAAGAAAAAAGCCCCCGACCAGTCGAACTTCTGCCCCGGCTTCGTGAAGCATAAGGGCGGAAGCTCCTTTATACCGTAGAGTATGGAGGCTACGCCGATGGGAAGGTTTACGAGGAAGATCGAGCGCCAGCCGAAGATTCCGATGAGAAAGCCGCCGATGGGCGGCCCTGCCGTAAGTCCGAGGCCGACCACCGTTCCGAGGTACCCGAGCCCCCTGCCCCTGTGGGCCACCGGGAAGACCGCCGTTATTATCGCGGGAGCGCAGGCCATCAGCATCGCGCCGCCAGCCCCCTGCACCGCCCGCGCCGAGATGAGGAGGGCCGGAGAGGGCGCGGCGGCGCAAAGCCCGCTCCCGAGGATGAAGACGGCGAGCCCCCAGAGGTAGACCGCCTTTTGCCCGATGAGGTCGGCCAGCCTGCCCGCCGCGAGGAGAAGCCCGGTGATTACCAGCATATAGATGGAAAGGACCCACTGGAGGGTCTCCAGCCCTACGTTCCACTCCTCGCGCAGAGACGGGAGGGCCACAGCCACCACCGAGCCGTCGAGGGTGGCCATGAAGACGCCAAGCCCTACGCAGGTAAATATCTTCCAGGGCGTATCGTTATTTTTTGCCGGGCACTCGGTCAATTTACTCGAAACCTCTTTTGGAGAGTGGAAGCCTTTAGGTGCTATATTCCACAGGGAAGAAAACTATACCGTATCCGGGAGTAAAAGATGAGCGAAAGAGAAGAGCTTGAAGAGGAACTCAGGAAACTTCGGGAGCTTAAAAAGGAGAGGGAGGCCAGCCTCCCTGCCCACTCTATCCGTCCCCACCAGATACTGGCCATCGAAGAGTTGGGAGACAAAATCGCCGAGCTGGAGGAGAAGCTGAAAGCCTGAAAGTTTTCAGGGGGCGGGTATGCGGTAGGCGTAAAAATAAGGCTTCAGGCCCGTCGAGAGAGGCAACTGGAGTTGATAGCCGAAGGGGACTATCACCTCCGTAACCTGATATTCCCTCCTTATCGCCTGCCAGTCCGCCATCGTGTACCGGTCCCAGTTTTCGGGGGCCAGGTAGTCGTAAATGAGCACCGGCTCGCCCTCGCCGCGCGGGCGAAGGAGGGTTTTTCCGTACACCCTGTTGAAAATCTCCTCCATCACCGGGGCGGCGCCTTTGGCGTAGGTGAACATGTCTATCTGCTCGGGATCGAGGAGAACCCCCCTGCGCGTCCGCAGGGGGAACCGGAGGCCATCGGGGTGCGAGAGAAGAAGCAGCCCTTCTCCTCTTGAGAGGTCCTCGAAGAAGGGGTTCGACCATTCCTTCCCGGTCATGCGCTCCTTGCTGAAGTAGGGCAGAATGCCGAAAGCCAGCACGTAGAGGGCCACCGCCGCGACAATCCCCGCTCCGAGAGGGGCAAGCCAGCCGGGAGCGGCAGGTATTGCGATTCTCCACTTCCCCGAGGCTGTGACGGCCAGAAACAGTACGGAACCTCCCCCCAGCAGGGGGAAGAGAAGCCCCTCCCAGGCCGGGCCCGGACCTTCCGGAAAGCCGAAGTGCGAAAACCAGGTCAGCGAGTCCGCAGTCAGGGTCGAAACGAGAATGACGTTTGCGAGGAGCATCCCGAGGGCGAAGGGATTTTTCTCCCTGAGCCCGAAATACCCCAGAATCCCGAAGACCAAGGCCGGAAAAGCCATCGAATTTATGTTCAGCCAGCGGTGGAGCATGAAGGTGCGCACAGAAAGGGGCATGGCTTCCGGGAAATAGCCCTGAATCACGAGGCCCGCCGCGCCCGTCGCAGTTATCGCCAGAAGTCCGTAGAAAAGAAATCTCGCCCCCTGGGGAAGTTTTTCCCAAATGAAAAAGCGAAGAGCCAGAAGAAGGACCGTTGCGTAAAAGTCCACCTCCAGCATGGGGAGGACGAGGCGGGAATCGAAGACCCGGTGGGTGTCCCAGTTGCGCTCGTAATTCTCCACGATGCGCGAGGCGAGTTCCCAGTCCACTCCTTTTATTTCCGGCGTGAAAAAAAGGTAGTGCAACCCCATCCCCGCCGCCGAAAGCGCGATTCCGGCAAGAAACCAGCGGGCCAGCCCGCGCAACTCATCCCCGCCGTATTCTTCCCTCAGAAAATAAAGCCCCGCCCCCGCTCCCGCCCAGCACGCCAGGCCCATCGAGGGGTGCACCCACACCATCAGCCCCGCGAGAAACCCCGCAAGGCGAAGCTTCCTGTGAGCGAGAAGCCCCCAGATCAGGAGGACGGCAAAGAGGCCGGCTGTTCCGTAGATGTAGGGGTGGTTTACCAGGAGAATCGGGTAGGCGTGGCCGTTGAAGGCCTGCAGATAGGGGGGCGTAAAGGCGAAGGCTTTCGAGTTGAGGTAGAGGTGGACTAAAAGGAGCGGGACGAGAAACGAGACGGAGGCGCTACGCGAAAACGCCAAGGTGAGCCCGGTCAGGCCGGAGAAGATCAGCGCTCCCTGCAAACCCGTGAAAAAAGCGCAAACCGCCCACTCGGGAAGGCCGAGTCTGAGGAGCAGCGCGGCGGAATCTATGAGGAGCGAGAGCGCCGAGAGATGGTAAATACCCATCGGGTTTCCCGGCGGGTAGGTGACCAGTCCCGCGACCACCTGGGCGCTCTCCACGTTGTCCGTCGCCCCCGGAAAGACGAGGGCGAAGAGGAAAAAGCCGAAGAGCCCGCTTAGAAGCATCAGAAGCCCCGAGCGTTCCCCCGGGGTTTTGGCGCACACCGGATATTCAGGGGCGAGAGGTTCCTGCATCGGCTCCTGTCCGCTGGTGGGGATTCCCATTACCGGAAAAGGCGACTATAGCACAACCCGAAGCGCAAAATCCGTGTCCTAATTTATCGCCTCGCCGGGCAGACGCCCTGCGGGGTGATATAATTCAAGGGCTTGTCCGTAAATAGGCCTTTCGGATAAGCCCTAAGTCAGTATTTCTTCGACAGACAGGAGGCGCACGGGATGACCATAAAAACCAAAGTCAAAACAGCCCTTATCGCCGGGCTCTTTTTCCTCTCGCTGGGAGGACTCATTCTCCACTATCTGATTCACCCCGCGGCCAAGGCCGATTATGGCTACGTGCCCTTTTTCGTGGGGCTTATCGGCGTAGTGATAACTCCGTGGCTCTTCATCTCCAGAAAAACCCTGCACGCCGGGTACCTGATAAACGGGTTTACGGTGATCATAGGGACGATCACGATGGGACATTTCGCGCTGACCAGACGGCCCATCTGGCCCGACATCGCGATACTGTGGGCCAAGTTCTCCATCGGCTACGTGCTCTTCCACCTTGAGGTCTTCGGCAATCTCGAAGCCGCCCCCTCTCTCGGGTGGAGGACCTTCAGATACCCGCACTTCGGCTACTGGATCGTTCATCTCGCGGCGCTTTCGACGGTTTACACGCTCGGCTTTCTCTTCTGGAGGTAATCATGAACAGGTTCAAGTTATTTCAACCCCTCTGGTGGGTGCTGCACGTCGTCGCGGTGGCCGCAATGTTCTGGCTGGGCCATTTCGTGAAGTTCCCCGTCGAATAAGAAGAAGAAACGGGCAACCGTGAAAAGTGAAAGGGGCTACGGCTTTTTGCCGTAACCCCTTTTTATCGGTACGCGCCTGAAAAATCCTGATTTTACCTGATCGCCTCCGAAAGGCCGTTGCCGAGCCTCCGGGACATCTCCGCCGCAGCCTCCATGACCAGCGGAAGAAGCTCGCTTTTAATTCTCTCTTCGCCAAAGCGGTAGACGGGGCCGGTTATCGAGACCGCAGCGACGACGTTCCCAAGGTGGTCGTAGACCGGCGCGGCGACGCCTCGTATTCCGTCGTGATATTCCTGCTCGCTCAGCGCGTAGCCCTGCTTGCGTATCTTCTCCAGCTCGACGGCCAACTCGTCGGCGTTTTTTATCGTGTGCGGCGTGAAGGTCTCGAACTCGATTTTGGCGATGAGGCCTTTCGCCTCCTCCCGATCGCGGAAGGCGAGGAGCACCTTACCGATTGCGGAGGAGTGGAGGGGGAAGGACTTTCCCACTCTGGAGACGACCCGGACGGGGTGAGTCGATTCTATGGTGCTGACGTAGACGGCCCTTCCCTCGCGGAGCACCCCGAGGTAGGAGGTCTCGTTGCACTTTTCCCCTATCTGGGCCAGGGCGACGTCGGCCATGCTCAGGATATCGGTCTTGCGAAGGTAAAGGTGCGCCAGTTCGAGGGCGCGGACTCCGATCCGGAAGTTGCCGGTAAGCCTGTCCTGCTCGACGTAGCCCCTGCTTTCGAGGGTATAGAGAACCCTCTGGGCGGTGTTTTTATGCAGCTCAAGGCGGTTGGCGAAATCGGTAAGCCCTATCTGGGGCTCCCTTCCGCGAAATTCCTCAAGAATCTGCAGGGCGGAGGCGACCGCCTGTATCACGTAGCTGTTTTTCTCTCTTTTGCCCATTTTGACCTGCCGGTTTAATCCTCCCGATCACGGGGAGGGCATAACGATTCGGTTTAGCGCCCTTACGGGGATGCGGCGAAATTTCTCAAGGGTACGCGGGCAGTTTCGGCTTCACCACCGGATCGGGGCCGGTAAGGCTTTCGAGGAAGCTCTTCAGGTCAGCCCTCTCTTCGGCGGTCAGCCCGAGAGGTTTCAGTTTTTCCGATTTTCCGGGCATCGTGCCCCCGCCCTTGTCCTGAAGGTCGATTATCGAATCGAGATCCGGGAACCTGCCGTCGTGGCCGTAAGGCGCGGTCCTCACGAGCTGCCTAAGGCTCGGGACCAGAAACACTCCCTTGTCCCTCGGGTCGCCTGTGACGAAAGCGAGTCCCCAGTCGTCCTCCTCGCCGAAGGGCATAGTCTCTCCGAAGGTCCTGGCGGCGTAGCGCATCGATACGCCCCTCCGGGGGTCCTCGGCCACCTTCGGATTGGGAGGAAGACCGAGGCTTTCGAGCTTGTTCGCGCCGAAGTTCGGGCCGTCGTGGCACTCAATGCACTTCGCCTTGCCGAAAAAGAGTTCGAGCCCCCTCTTTTGGGCTTCGCCCAGCGCGCTGTCGTCGCCCTTCACGTAAAGGTCGAAGGGGGAGGGTCCCGAGAGGACCGTCCGCTCGAAAGCGCCTATCGCCCGAACTATCGCCTTTTTCGTCACCTCGGTCCCGAGGGCGGTCCTGAAACCTTCGCGGTACTCGGGGACGCTCCGGAGCTTTTCTTCCAGAAGGTCGAGGTTTATGTTCATCTCGAAGGGGTTTTTAATCACCCCCATCGCCTGCTCCTCAACGTTGGGAGCCCTTCCGTCCCAGGTGAGGAGGGGTCGGAGCGCGGCGTTGACCACCGTGGGCGTGTTCCGGAAGTGGGAGTTCGTCGGGTACGCCGCCGAAACGTCCCTCCCGTCGCTGAAACCCTCCTCCGGCAGATGGCAGGTGGCGCAGTTCATCGTCCCGTCGCCGGAGAGCCTCCTGTCGAAGTAGAGCATCCTTCCGAGCTCGACCAGCCCGGCGGGGGGCTGGCGCTCCAGTTCAGGCAGAAGATAACCTTTCAGGGCTTCTTTCTCCACGGCCAGCGCCGGTGAGAAGCAAAAAAGCAAAACCAGAGCCAGCGCCGTCTTTTTCATTTCTTTAAAACCTTCAGCTCTTCGTCGATCACCTGTACGAAGTGCTCGATCGGGCGCTCGCCGACCAGTTGCCTTCCGTTAATGACGAAGGTCGGCGTCTGCCATATTTCAAGGCCCCGCGTCAGGGCTATGTCCTCTTCGACCTTTTTTACTATCCGCTCGGAGTTCATATCCTTTTCAAAGCGGACAGTATCGAGCCTTAGTTCTCCGGCCAGCTTTTTGAGGCTGGCGGCGTTTAGCCGGTAGTAGTTCTCCAGCATCTTTTCGTGCATGGGGGCGAACGCGCCCTGCTCTTTTGCCGCGAGGGCCGCCTGCGCCGCCAGTTTAGCGCCGTCGCGGTAAGGGTAGGGAGCGAACTTCACCACCAGCCTTACTTTTCCGTCGTATTTTTTCAGCAGTTCCTTCACGACCGGACCGGTCGCCGCGCAGTGGGGTCACTGGTAATCGACGAACTCGATCATGGTGACGGGAGCGCCGGGGGAGCCTATGGAAGGCGAGTCCCCGACGGTCACCGTCATTCTTTCAGCCGCCTGCGCCGCCGAAAGAAGAAAGGCGGCCCCCAGAAGGGCCGCCCAAACCGTAGCTTTGAGTTTCCGAATCAACCGGCCTCGCCGCGCTTCTTTTGTTCGCTCAGCCACTTCGGAGAGTATTTCTTTGCCCATGCCTCGCTGACCTCCCCTCGTATCATTCCCTCAAGGCCGCCGACAACGCCGATTGCGCCGAGGTAAACGTGTACCACGAAGAAGGTTATCATAATCACGAAACTTAGCGAGTGTAGGAGAAAGCTCACCCGCGCAAGACCCTGGGCCGCCGTCGCGGGAGTCCAGATGACGAGGGCGGTGAGGCCGAAGATTATCGTCGTCAGAAGGACGAAGATGCCGAAAATCTTCTGCCCGGTGTTGTACTTGCCCATCGGGGGCACGATCGCCTTCTTGTTGAGGTAGCCGCCCATGACCTTGATCCAGGCTACGTCGTCCTTGTCGAAGCTGATCGAATCCTTCAGGTGGGCCAGCGAAAACCACAGCGCCGTAACGAAGTAGAGAAGGCCGATGTACTTGTGGATCGCTATGGCGTTCTCGCCTCCTCCGAAGAGGTCGAAGAGGAAGGAGAGCTTCTTCTCGAAGAGGCCCAGCCCCGTCACAACGAGGATTATGAAGGTGACCGCTATGGTCCAGTGAATCAGCCTGTCTAGCGCGCTGTATCGCTTGACGTATTTGGTCGCCATTACGCACCTTCCTTTTCTTCTTTATCGAGCTTCTTGGGGCCGATGGCTGCGTAATGGCCGACCGCGCCGCACAGAGCGCCAATCATCGCCACCCAGCCGAGGGGGCGAAGGATATCCTTCCAGAGAGTTACCGAAAGCGGGATGGACGGTCTCGGATCGAGCCCGTAAGCCTCGGGCTTGTCTTCGAGGAGGTAGAGAACCCCTGTTCCGCCGAGAGAATCGGCCCCGTAGACGTATTTGCCGGTGGCCTTCGCGTCCTTCAAAAGGGCGTCCCACTCGCCGAAGCGTATCGCCTTTGGCGGACAGCCCTTGGCGCAGGCGGGCTCCATCCCGTTTAACACGCGCTCGTTGCAAAGGTGGCACTTGGCGACCTTGCGGTCGGCGTCGTACCTGGGGACGTTGAAGGGGCAGGCCCCCTTGCAGTAGTTGCAGCCTATGCACTTTTCCTTGTTTATGACCACCGCTCCGGTTTCGCTTTTGGACAGAGCGCCGGAGGGGCAGACCTTGACGCAGCCGGGGTCGGCGCAGTGCATGCAGCGCTGGCTGAGGAAGTACCAGTCAACGCCGTTTTTGGGCTCCGCGACCTCGATGAAGCGTATCTTGTTGTAATTGTTGTTGCTGAGGTCCGGCGGATTTTCAAAGGATCCGCGGTTTACCGTCGCCTCGGCGGGAAGCTGGTTCCACTGTTTGCAGGTCACCTGGCAGGAACGGCATCCGATGCACCGCGAGGTGTCAATTAGAAGTCCGTATCTCTTCATGGCTCTTACCCTTTCCTTACGTCGACCATGAAGGCCTTGGTTTCAGGGATCATCGTGTTGGCGTCGCCAACCGTGGGCGTCAGGAGGTTCGAGGTGTCTCCCGCGTTGGGGGTCGTCCAGCCGAAACACCACGGCAGCCCCACCTGATGGACTGTGGAATCGCCAATGCGGAAGGGCATCAGTCTGGTGGTGACTATCGCCACGGCGTCTACCTGCCCGCGGACGCTCACCACTTTGACCTTTTCGCCGTTTGCTATGCCTCTTTCCTTCGCGAGCTGCGGGCTCATCTCGACGAACTGCTGGGGCTGCATTTCGAGGAGCCAGGGCGAGTTGCGGGTCATTACGCCCGTCTGCCAGTGCTCCGTGACGCGGTAGGTGGAGCAAAGAAGGGGGAAGCGCGCGTCGCAGGTGGCGAAAACGTCTTCAGCCTTGGACTTGCCGCCTTCCTTGAACCATATCTTGGCGGTGGGGTTGATCCTCTGCTTGCCCATCGGGTTTGCGGCGACGGGACATTCGAGAGCTTCGTAGTGCTCCGGGAAGGGACCGTCGTTGAGGCCGGGGCCGTAGAGGGAGGCGACGCCTTCGCTCTTCATGATGAAGGGGAGGCCGCCCTCCTTCAGGTCGGACATCGGCTTGATCGTAGCCGGGGAGTCGACCACGTCGCCGACCCACTTGGAATCCGTCGCGTTCCAGGCCAGCAGCTTTCTGGAGGGATCGAGCGGCTTGCCGTCGAGGTCCACCGAGGCGCGGTTGTAAAGGATTCTGCGGTTGACCGGCCAGCACCAGGCCCACTTGGGATAGAGGCCGAGACCCGTCGGGTCGTCCTTGCCTCTTCTTGCCATCATGTTGCCCGCGTCGTTGAAGCTGGCGCAGTAGAGCCAGTTACCGGAGCTGGTCATCCCGTCGTCCTGGAGCTTGCCGAAGCCGGGGACCTGCTTGAAGGTGGTGGGCTTGCCGTCCTTGTCGAGGGTCTTCTCGTCGGTGAAGGGGGCCTTTGACTTGCCGTCCTTCGCCCAGTAGGAGCCGTTCAGCTCCTTGGCGACGAGCTTTACGTCGATCGGAACGGCCTTGCCTTCCGAATCCTTGCCCGCGTAGTTCCAGTCGAGGAGGGTGAGCTGCTCGGGAAGGGCGCCGCCCTCCTTCTGATACTTTTCCTTGAGGATGTGGTAGAGCTCGTCGATGATTTCGAGGTCGGCCCTCGATTCGCCGAGCGGCTCCACGGCCTTGTAGCGCCACTGCGCCCAGCGCCCCGAGTTGGCGATGGAGCCTTCCTTCTCGTAGCTCGCCGCGGCGGGAAGGAGGAAGACTTCGGTGTCAACCTTCGCGGGGTCCATGCCGGGGCCCTTCCAGAAACTCGCCGTCTCGTTGTCGAAGATGTTTACGGCAACCATCCAGTCGAGATTTGAGAGGGCCTTTCTTGTCTTGACCGCGTTGGAGGTGCAGCAGGCGGGATTCTGGCCCCAGGCGAAGAAACCCTTTATCTTCTTGTCGTACATGCGGTCGAAGATCATCAGCCAGGAGTAGTTGACGCCCATGTCGGGCTTGGGCATCAGGCTGTACTGAAAGTCGTTGTTCTTCAGGGCGTTCGGGCCGTAGATCGCCTTGAGGTAGCTGGTGATGTACTTGCCGCGGTTGCCCCACCAGTTGACGGACTGGGGCTCCTTGGTCTTGGGCACGTGCTTTTCTTTGTAGGCGTCGAGGGTCTGGAGCTCCGAGGTCGGCATCGGGAGGTAGCCGGGGAGGATATGGAAAAGAAGCCCCTGGTCGGTTGAACCCTGAACGTTGGATTCGCCGCGCATGGCGTTGACGCCGCCGCCCGCGATGCCGATGTTGCCGAGAAGAAGCTGTACTATCGATCCGCCGCGGATGTTCTGGACGCCGGTGGTGGACTGGGTGAGGCCCATCGCGTAGAGAAGGGTTCCCGCCTTGTCGGCCTTGCCGGTGGAAGCGATGACCACGTAAGCCGCCTTGAGCTGCTCCACGGTGGCGCCGGTTACGCTGGACGCGGTCTCGATGGTGTAGCGCGAGTAATGCTTCTTCATCAACTGGAAGACGCAGTTGGGATCGGAGAGAGTCTTGTCTTTCTTGATTATCTCGGTCTTGGGGTCTTTCTGGTAGGCCCAAGTGGCCTTGTCGTACTTTCTGGTCGCGGGGTCGTAACCCGAGAAGAGACCGTCGAGTTCGCCGGGCATCTTTAAATCGGGGTTAACGAGGAAGGCTGCGTTGGTGTAGTTGACGACGTAATCTTTCTGCATAAGGTTGTTTTGCAGAATGTAGTTGATCAGCCCGCCGAAGAAGGCGATGTTCGCGCCCGAACGGACAGGGACGTAATTGTGCGCGTGGGAAGCCGTGCGCGTGAAGCGGGGGTCGATGACTACGAGCTTTGCGCCGCGCTTGTCGATCGCCTCCTGAATCCACTTGTAACTTATCGGATGATTTTCAGCGGGATTGGCCCCGCATACGAGGATAACGTCCGCGTTGCGGATGTCGATCCAGTGGTTCGTCATTGCGCCGCGACCGAAGCTCTCCGCCAGACTGGCGACAGTGGAGCTGTGTCAGAGCCGGGCCTGATGCTCGATGTGGACTACGCCGAGACCGCGGAGGAACTTCTGATAGAGGTAGCACTCCTCGTTGTCCATCGCGGCGCTGCCGACGCTCGCTATTGCGGAGACGCGGTTCACGACGACTTTCTTGTCGCCCTCGGGGGTCTTTAAGACCGAGTTAATCTCGTAGTTGGCGTCGCGGGTGGCCTTGGTGCGCTTCGCTATCTCTTCCAGCGCCCAGCCCCACTCGACTTCCTTCCACTCGCTCGCGCCCTTGCCACGGTAAAGGGGCTTCGTGAGACGCTTGGGGTTCTCGCGAAGCTGCTGGATGGAAGCGCCCTTGGGACAGAGGGTTCCCTGATTGATCGGATGATCGGGATCTCCCTCGATGTTGATTACCTTGCCGTCTTTGGCTTCAACGATGATGCCGCAACCGACTGCGCAGTAAGGGCAGATTGTGGTGGTTTTTTTGGAGCCGTTGGTGCGAAGCGGTTCTTCACCGGCGGCCTGTGCGGACTTGACGCCCGCCGCCCCCAGTGCGCCGGTCGCAATCCCTGCTCCGGAGAGTTTTAGAAAGTCTCTTCTGCTGATACCCATCTACGGGTGCCTCCTTCCATCCTCTTTAACGATGAATCGGCCTTTTTAAATAAAAAAGGGTGATGTCAAGTAAGTCAGTGGTGGTTTTGCAATATGCGTACCTAAAGCGCCGGGCCGCTTTCAAACGAAGCGAATACATAGACGCGGCGCGGATAATTTTTTACCTTGCGCTGGCAAAACTGGTTTCGGCAATCAAATGGGTTTTGAAAGGGCGTGTCAAAATGATACAGCGTCTCATGGCGGTCGCTTCCGCAACCCCTTCCCAGCCACATGCAAAGACTGTTTCCCGTCAGGAAATCTTTCGCCGACGCCGGTACTGCTATCCGCAAAAGGCCGATATTCGGGGGTTTTTGTGAAGGCGGTGGATTTTTTTCAAGCCGTGAATTCTTGGTTTGCGTCAAAAGGAAACGTGTTGTATCCTTTTGACTCACCCAAAAAATTTCACATAAACACTTTTTGGAAACTCACGAAAATGGCTTCGGGACTCATACTGATAGTAGACGACGACGCGGCCTTCGCGGAAACGCTGAGGAAGATACTGGCGACCGCGGGCTACTCCAGCGTCGCCGTGGATACAGGCGCAGAGGCGAAAAAGGCGATAGCCGTAGACCCTTCGGCTTTCGCGCTGGCGATTCTGGACGTAAGGCTTCAGGAGGAGGACGGCCTTTCCATCCTCGAAGAGCTGCGAAGCGACTACGAAAATATTCCCGCCATAATGGTTACCGGCTACGGTTCGGTGCAGACAGCCGTCGAGGCGATGCACCTCGGGGCCTTCGATTTTCTCGAAAAGCCCTTCGGGAGGGAGCGGCTGCTGGGCACCGTGGAGCGGGCGATCGAGCGCTACCGCCTGCTCACCGAAAACAGGCTGCTCAAAAGCCAGATTGAGGCGGGGCGAGACCTTTCAATTATGAATACCCAGTGCCCGGCGTTTTTAAGAGTGCTGGAGATGGCCCGGCACGTCGCCCCAACCGACGCCACGGTGCTTCTGACCGGAGATACGGGGACCGGCAAGGAGAGGGTGGCCAACTACATCTTCGACAACTCCCTGCGCCGAAACGGTCCCTTCATCAGGCTCAACGGCGCCGCTCTCTCGGAGCACCTCCTCGAAGCCCAGCTCTTCGGCCACCGCAAGGGGGCTTTCACCGGGGCGACGCAGTCGCGCAAGGGGCTTTTCGAGGAGGCCAGCGGCGGCACCATCTTCCTCGACGAGATCGGCGAGGTCTCCCCGGGGTTTCAGGTCAAACTTCTGCGGGTGATTCAGGAGCGGGAGTACATCCCCGTCGGCGACACCCGCTCCCGGAAAACAGACGTGCGCGTGATCGCAGCCACCAACCGCGATCTAAAGGAAGCCGTGCGACTGGGCCACTTCCGCGAGGACCTTTACTTTCGCCTGAGCGTCTTTTCCCTCAGCCTTCCCCCTCTCCGCCAGAGGATGGAGGATTTGACCCTCCTTTGCGCGGCCTTTATCGAGCGCGCCCAAAAACGCCTCGGCAAAAACGTCAAGGGACTCTCGATAGAGGCCTTCGAGCTCCTGAACTCCTACGACTGGCCGGGAAACGTGAGAGAACTCGAAAACGTCATCGAGCGCGCCGTCATTCTCTCGAACGGAGAGTGGCTGCGCCCCGCGGACTTCCACATAGGAACGTCCACGAAGGCCGTGGCCGAGTCGGAGATTCTCTGGCCGGAGAGCCCCCTGCCGCTCAG
Organism: bacterium; assembly: GCA_004322275.1. Taxonomy (NCBI): domain Bacteria; species bacterium. The sequence continues at coordinate 9,895 of SCTA01000039.1, read as the reverse complement.
GGAGGTCGAGAAGCATTACATCTCCGAGATGCTGAAACGCCGGAAATGGGCCAAAAGCTCCACGGCGAGGGCTCTGGGCATAAGCCGCAAAACCCTCGACCGGAAGATTACCGAGTTCGGGCTCGCCCCGAGAGAGGCTCAGGGATGAGGTTTTACTGGGAATCGAAACTCCAGAGGCGGCTTTCGATGGCCGTCATCTTCCCTCTCATCTGTTCTCTGGCGGCCTCTATCGTCATGGTCGTCTATCTGGTCCAGAACCTCCTCATAAAGCAGATTCAGCTTAACGTAGCCGACGACCTTCGGAGCGCCCGCGAACTTTACAACTCCCGCATGGAGCACATCGTCGAACTGGTCCGCCTCGGAGCGAACCTCTCCGGGGTTCGCGAGGGAATAGCCGAGGGCGACGCCCAAAAGCTGCTCGCCACCCTCCAGCCGCTTCGGGTGCGGGTAAAAGCCGACATCCTGACGGTGACCGACGCGAAGGGGCGGGTCGTGGCGAGGGCGAGAAATCCCTCCGTCACGGGCGACGACGCGACCGCGCTCGCGCCGGTGCGCTCGGCGCTCCTCGGCGAATCGGCGACCTCCACCGAAATAGTCACCCTGGAGCAACTGAAGATCGAAGGGGGGGACCTCGCGGAACAGGTGAAGATACCCGTACTTCCAACCCCGATGGCGAAGCAGGACGGGGAAACCGTGCTCGAAAAGGGGATGGTCATCATCGCCGCGAGCCCGATAACCGACTACAGCGGGAAGATAATCGGCGCAATCTACGCCGCCGACCTCCTCAACCGGAATTATTCCCTCGTGGACAAGATACGCTCCACCGTCTTCGCGAACACCACCTTCGAGGGGCAGGAGGTCGGCACCGCCACGATATTCCTCGGAGACGTGCGCATCTCCACCAACGTCCCCTCAACCGGCGGACAGCGCGCCATCGGGACGAGGGTCTCGGAAGAGGTAGCCGAGCGCGTCCTCGAAAGGGGCGCCAAGTTCGTCGATCGCGCCTTCGTCGTCAACGACTGGTACCTCTCGGCCTACGAGCCGATAACAGACTCGCGGGACCAGATAATCGGCATCCTCTACGTCGGCATACTCGAAAGGCCTTACAGCGCGCTGGTCTGGCGGTCTCTCGTCGTGGTCGGGATAATACAGCTCATCGGCATTATCGCGGGCTTCGTCGTGCTTTCGCTGGCTCTCTACCGGTGGGTCGGAAAGCCGATAAAGCACCTCTCCGAATCGACGAGGAAGATAGAGACCGGCGACCTCGACCACGAGATACCCATCGAATCCGAGGACGAAATCGGCCAGCTCGCGAGCGACTTCAACGCAATGACCAAATCGCTCCGGGAGCGCGACGAGGCGATAGACCGCCTCACCCGCGGCCTCGAAGACAAGGTCAGCGAAAGGAACCTGGCCCTGGAGACGAGGTACAAGGAGCTCGCCGAGGCCCGCTCCGACCTTCTTTCGATGATGGAAAAGCAAAAGAAGACCAACGTGGAGCTTGAGGAATCCCTCGCCCGGCTGCGCGCCGCGCAGGAGGAGCTTATCCGCTCGGGCAAGCTGGCGGCCCTCGGCGCGATGGCGGCGGGCGTCGCCCACGAGATAAACAACCCCCTCGCCACCGTGCAGGGCAACCTCGACCTTTTGCGCCTCACCCTCGCCGACCGCGAGGACTGCAAGCGGGAGATAGAGCTTATCGCCGAGCAGACCGAGAGGATGCGCAAGATAGTGCGCGACCTTCTGACCTTCTCCCGCGAGGGAAAGGCTTCCCTCCTTCCTCTGGTCATCGACGAGCCGATCCTCGACTCTCTGGAACTCGTAAAGAAAAAGGCCGGGACGCGCAAAGTAGAGATAAAGGTCGATCTGGCCCCGGATCTGCCGCCGGTGCTGGCCGACCGTGACAGGCTCATACAGGTCTTCACCAATCTTTCGATGAACGCGATACAGGCGATGCCGGGAGGTGGAACCCTCACCATCACGACGGGCGTATCGCCCGAAAACAACATGGTCATGGTCTCCTTCGCGGATACCGGTCACGGCATTCCCAGCAAGGACAGGCAGAGCGTCTGGAACCCCTTCTTCACCACGAGAGCGGACGGCACCGGGCTCGGCCTAAGCATCTCCCACGCCATAATCGAGCAGATGGCGGGCCACATAACCCTCTCCTCCCGCGAGGGCGAAGGCACGACTGTGGTCGTGGCCCTGCCGCGAGCCTCCTAGTGCCCCGTGCGGTCAACGGCGGAAAGGCGCCTTTGAAATTCAGAACCGGCGATTGGGCGGCTCTCTTTACCGTGGTTGTTTTCGCCTCGGCTCTCGGCTGGTTCAAGACCGCCGACCCGGATTTCTTTTTTCACCTGAAAATCGGGCAGATAATACTGGATACAACCTCCCTTCCCGACACCAACACCCTTTCCGCCCATTTCGCAGACTATCCCTGGAAAAACCCCTCCTGGCTCTTTCAGGCGATACTGGCCCTCATCTTCAACAAGACGGGCTGGCTGGGCATCTCCCTCCTGAAGATTTCGCTGGCCTCCGCCCTCGGGGCGGTGGTTTACCGAGGATCGAGGGAGGCGGGCGCACCCTCAGCCACGGCGCTGATGATCTCCCTTTTTTCCCTCACGGTAATGCGCTTTGCCTTCACCGAGCGCCCCCACTTTTTCTCCATGATATTTTTCGGGCTTACGGTCCTTCTGGCGGAGAGGCTGAGGAAGGGAGAACGCGGGCTTGTCTTCTGGGCGCTGCCCGTTCTTTTCGTAATCTGGACCAACATCCATTTCATGAACAATTTCGGGCTTTACTACCTCCTGATGGTTCCCCTTGCGGAAGCGTCGCAGGCTCTGGCAGGAAAGAAACCGGTTCCCGAGAGCTCTCGAATACTGTTTCTCGCCTTCGCCGCCTCCTTCCTGGCGTCCTTCGTCAATCCTGAGGGGGTCTATTACCTGGGCTACGTGTGGGGAAGAGACCATCTGGAAGTATCGACCATGTTCAACCTCGGCGACCTCCAGTGGTCTTACCTCGACAGCCATCCTAATTTTTACGGACTGTTGCTGCTGGCGGCGGCGATTTTCACCGTCTCCGGGAAAAACAGGGACTGGCCTGTGGCTGCGGCGGCGTTTTTTTTCATCTGTCTGGGCGTAAGGTACAGGCGCGCCCTGCCCGAAGCGGTAATAATTTCCGCGATACTCCTCGCGAAATCATGGCCGGGTGCAAGCGGGAGAAGGATTTACCGGTATGGGGTCTCGATACTGGGTATTTTGTTCGTTTCATCTACTGTTTTCGCCGTCCGGTACGACGATAACTACCCCTACCGGACCGGCTCCGGGCTTAACGGCGAGATTTACCCGGTTTACGCGGTCGATTTTGTCTCCGAAAACAGGCTCCCCGCTGCTATTTTCAATGAATTCGGTGTAGGAGGCTACGTCGCCTGGAAACTCTACCCGGATTACGGCGTCCTTCAAGACGGCAGAATCCACGCCTACCCTCCCGAATTCCTGAGGGAATTCAACAACGCCTACCTGGAGAAGCGCTGGCCGGAGTTTCTGGACAAATACGGCATAAACACCGGCGTAATCGCCACCAGGTTCGCCCCGATGGTTTTCCCCGAAGACGGGTGGGCGACTGTTTTTTGGGACGGCACATTCTCCGTCCTTTTGAGGAGAAGCGCCGCGACCCCGGAGTTTCTTCAAAAGAACGAGTACCGGTTCCTTAAGCCGGGGACCCCGGGCGTCCCTTCCTCGGACAAAGAGCGGCAGCGGCTCGACTACGAGATCGACAAAAACCTCACCGAGAGCCGGGATCAGAATTGGCGGCTTCTTTGTTATGCCGCCGGCGCTAAACTTGCCCTTGGAAACAGGGAGGAGGCATTGAATATTCTCGACCTTGCCGAATCGGCCTCCCAAAATGAAGCCGTAGCCTGGATAGAGATCGGCAACGGATTTTTAAACGCCGGGGAAAAGGAGAGGGCGAGGCGGGCTTACGAAAAAGCGCTGGAAATCAACCCCGCAGAAGAAGGACTCAAGGAGTTCATGCGAAATATGTGATTTGGGTAGCTTTCACTCTAGTGCAGCCGTTCACAATCGCGGCTTCCTGATATATATTGCTGGTACAAGCGCCGCCCCTTCCGGGGCGGCCGTCATGGCCCTGCTGATTGTTTCCTTCCTTTCCGGGGAGTCTTCCATGCTCAGGCTGATCGACGTTACCAGGGTTTACTCGGGCAAGACCGAGGTCACCGCCCTAAGCGGCGTCTCCTTTCACATTCAGCCGGGGGAAATGGTGGCGGTAATGGGCCCCTCGGGCTCCGGCAAGTCCACCCTTTTGAACCTGATGGGAGGCCTTGACGTTCCCACCTCCGGCTCGGTAATCGTCGCGGGGAAGGACCTCTCGGGTGAGAGCGAAAAAGGGCGCTCCCTCTTTCGCAGAAGCCACGTCTCCTACATCTTCCAGTCCTACCACCTGATGCCGACATTGAACGCCAGCCAGAACGTCGCGCTTCCCCTGCACATAGCGGGAACGTCGCGCGGCGAGATAGACCGGAGAGTATTAAATTCCCTAGATGTCGTGGGACTTCGGGAACGCGCGGCGCACCTTCCCGACGAACTCTCCGGCGGCGAGCGCCAGAGGGTCGCCATAGCCCGCGCCCTGGTGACTGGAGCGCCCCTCCTTCTCGCCGACGAGCCGACCGGCAACCTCGACTCGGCCCGGGGGCTCGAAATCCTGAACCTTCTCCGCGAGATTCACGAAAGACAAAAGACCACCATAGTGATGGTTACCCACGACCAGTGGGCCGCCTGCGCCTGCGAAAGGCTCATCGAGTTTCGCGACGGGAAGGTCGAGGGGGATACCCGGCAATGAGGTTTTTGCTGACCACCCTCTCCTTTTCCTACGCCCGAAGCCACCTCGCCAAGACCCTGCTGACCCTCCTCGCCGTGGCGGTGGGGGTCGCCACCTTCAGCGCTATCCGCACCGCCCACCAGACCCTTACCGACGGAATACGCGCCACGGTGGACCGCATGGCGGGCAAGGCGCACCTCCAGATAACGATGGAGGGCGGCGTGCCGGAGGAGATACAGGAAGCTATACGCGACCTCCCGGGAATCCGCGCCACCGCCCCGGTGATAGAGCAGATAGTGACGCCGGTGAAGGCGGAGCTTGGAAGCGTCCTCGTCCTCGGCGTGGACCTCCTCGGCGACAGGGAGATGCGCGAATACGGCTTCGAGGGTGACGACGCCGACATCGACGACCCCCTGCTCTTCCTCGCCCAGCCCGATTCCATCGTAATAGCCCGTCCTTTGGCGGAAAAGGCGGGGGTAAAACTCGGCGATACCTTCTCCTTCAACACCCCGCTCGGCCCGAAAAACGCCGTGGTGAGAGGGCTTCTGACCCCCAAGGGGTTCGCCGAGGCTTTCGGCGGCAACCTGATCGTCACCGACGTCTATTCCGCGCAGACCCTCTTCGGCAGGGGGAGGAATTTCGACCGCCTCGAAGTCAGGCTCCTGACCGGCGTCTCCCTCGCCGAAGGCACGGCCACCCTCTCGGGAGTTCTCGGCCCCGCCTACCGCGTGGAGACCCCCGACCGCAGGAGCGAAAACCTGGAGCGGATAATCTCCAACTTCATAGCCGGGTTCAATATCTCCAGCATCATCGCCCTCGGCATTGGCACCTTCCTCATCTTCAACGCCTTTCACGTCGCGGTAAACCGGCGGAGGAGGGATATCGGCACCCTGCGCTCCCTCGGGGCGACCCCGAATCAGGTGCTCGCGCTCTTTTTGCTGGAAGCGGTGGTGATAGGCGCTCTCGGCGGGGCGCTGGGCCTCTTTATGGGCTCCTTCGCCTCCCAGTCCTTCCTCGAAATGATGGGAAAGACTACCGAGCAGATCTTCGGGGTGACCGGCTCCGGCAAGGCGACGCTTACCCCTCTCATAGCCTTTCAGGCGCTAGTCATGGGAGTCGCCGCCTCCCTCATCGGAGCCTTCCTTCCCGCCCGCGAAGCGTCGCGCATCGTCGCGGTGGAGGCTTTCGCCAAGGGCGCCTCCGAGGCGAGGGAGCTTTCCCGCCCTCTCCTTCGCATCGCCCTCGGCTTCGCTCTCCTCGCCTTCTCGATGTACGTAGGGATTCTCGCCCCCTTCAGCGCCGACGGAACGACCATCACCTCGCTCATCTTCGGCGCGATGGGGGTGGTCTTTCTGGTCGGCCCCTTCTCAAGGTACCTCCTCCGGGCCATTGCGCCGCTCTATTCGAGGTTCATACCCGTGGCGGGCCAGCTCTCCGCCGACGCCCTCCGGCAAAACCCGCTGCGCACCGGCGGCACGGTTATGGCGACGACTATCTCCCTCGCCTTCGTCCTCGGCCTCGGCGGCCACATGGGCGCTACCAAAGCCTCGACCATCCGCTGGATGGACGACATGCTCACCTCAGACCTCTACGTCCGGGGCTCGGCCAACTGGGCGCGGCCCGATTACCGCTACCCCGCCTCCCTCAAGGAAGAGCTTTTGCGGGTGGAGGGTGTGCGCGCGGTGGAGTCCTTCCGCAACTCCCGCGCCGAGTTTCGGGGCGATACGATCTCTCTGGCCAGCATAGAGATGGGGGCGATGATGGACCGCACTCGTCGGGAATTCGTTGAGGGGGACGAAATATCCATGAGGAGGGGGCTTATCGAGGAGGGGAAATGCTCCGTCTCGGACAACTTCTCGCGCCGCTTCGGCCTCCACCTCGGAGACACTTTCGAGCTTCCCGCCCCCGGCGGGATGGTGCCGCTGACGATAAGCGCCGTGACGAGAGATCTCTCGAACGACCGGGGCGTAGTCTACGTGGACAGGGAGACCTTCCTGAACCACTGGAAGGACGACCGGGTGGACGTCTACGACATAAGCGTCCACCCCGGCGTTGACCCCCACGTAGTCCGCGACGCGATACACAAGCTCCTCGGCGGCCGCCACCCCTCGCTCATCTCCACCCGTCAGGAATTCGTCCGCGAGATTACCCAGGCGGTGGACGCCTTCTTCGCGCTGATACGGGTAACCCTCTTTCTCGCGCTCCTGATCGCCTCCCTCGGCATAGCAAGTTCGCTCCTAATCTCCGTCGCGGAGCGAAGCCGCGAGATAGGAGTCTTGAAGGCTCTCGGCGCGGTGAGCGGGCAGATAACCGCCAGCATCGTCCTCGAAGGGCTTACCCTCGCCTTCACTGGCCTTATTTTCGCGATACCGATAGGGAACCTGATGGCTCTCTTCATGGAAAAGGTGGTCGCCGACCTCTACACCGGCTGGACGATGCCCCACCTCTACCCGTGGGCGCTCCTCGGCTTCACCGTCCTCGCGCTCCCCGCCGTGGCCATAGCCGCCGCCTTCGCCCCCGCCCGGCAGGCGGTATCCCTCGACGTAACGCAGGCGCTGACCTATGAGTAGCCGTAAACAAATCACCTTAGAAGCGGTGCCGGGTCGAGGGGTGGAACCCCTTGAAGTGAAAGGGGTTTGCTGGCAGTTTTTACTGTGACGAGGCAAAAAATGGTCAAAATTAATTTTTTTAAAATGCTCGCCCCGGCGCTGCTCCTCACCCTCCTTCTTCCGGCCTTCTCGATAGCCGGAGAGGAGGAGGCGCGAAAGCTCCTGATCGAATCCGAGGGTCGCCACCGCTCGGCCACCCTCGAATACGGCGGCGAGCTGACCGTCTACACGAAGGAGGGAAAGACCCGCGCGAAGGGGTGGAAATCCTTCCGCGAGGGCTACGCGGGCGACGCCAAAGTGCTGGTGCGCTTCACAAGCCCCCCCGAGGTGAAGGGAGTCTCCTTTCTCTCGCTCTCGCGGGTGGGCAAAAACGCCGACCAGTGGCTCTACCTCCCCTCTATGAAGCGCGAGCGCCGCATCGCCTCGCAGGACCGCGACGCTTCCTTCGTCGGCACCGATTTTTCCTACGAAGACATGGAGGAATTCGACCACCGGCGCTACGAGGTCGATCTTCGGGGCGAAACCGTGCATGACGGCGTTCCCTGCTACCTGATAGAGGCGATACCGGCGGGCAAGGACCAGAAATCGGTCTACGCCAGGCGGATGCTCTACCTCCGGAAGGACATTTTGTACCTCGCGAGGGTCGATCTTTACAAGGAAGGCGACAAGGAGCCCTCCAAGCTCTTCCTCATCTCCGACATAGCCGAGGTCGGTCCTCACTACATGGGGAAAAAGCTCGAAATGTCCGATTTGAAGAAGGGGAGCAGGACGATTGTAATCCTGAAAGACATAGTCTTCGACAAGCCGCAACCGGAAGACCGTTTCACACTGAAAAACCTTAATAGAGAAGGTGGAGATTGACCGGCTTCCTCTTTCAGCGAATGGCTTCGTCGTTTCTCGTGCGCGCTCCTCGCCGTAGTCACGCTACTGTCATCGTCGCGCGCCCTGCGGACTCCTCGCCCTTCACCGAAATAGATTGCCGGAAACGGAAAAAACCAGAATGGAAACTTTTCTCTGCTCTCGCGCTCGCGGCAATCCTGTTGCCGGCAGGAGCCCTTGCCTTTGACCTCTCCGGCTACGGAGAAGCGAAGGGTTTCGCCTTCGCGAAGAGGGAGAGCGGCGAAGACCCGATGTTTCAGGGGTGGGCGACGCTGCTGGTGAAGGGCGAGGAGAAGTTCGGGCCGCTCTACGCGACAGCCTCGGTAAGGGCCGAAAAAATCTCTTCCGAAGAGGGCGAGACCGGCTTCGACATCGACGACAGGGGGCTCCGAAGGGCGAATTTTTCTCTGCGGGAGTTCTGGGCGAGGGTTCCGCTGGGAGATTCCTTCGATTTTCAGGCGGGGCGCTTCGAGCTTGGCTGGGGAAAGACCGACGGCTACTCCCCCGCCGACGCCTTTTTGCCCCGCGACCTGACCGACCCCTTCGCCGACGAGAAAATCCCCCTCTGGGGGGCGCGGCTCACCGGGCAGACGGGCGACCTTCGCACCGAGCTGGTCGCCTGCCCCGTCACCACGCCGTGGAGGCTGCCGGAGATGGGCCGCAGATACGCCCCCCTCGACTTCGACCCGGAAAAAATAATAGAGGAAGAGGAAACGCCGCCAAAGACCGGCTTCGGAGCGCTTCGGCTCCTTCTCACCAGCGGCGACTGGGATCTCGGAGCGTGGGGAAGGTTCGGCGTCCGCCCCGCGCCCCTGCTGAATTTCTCGCTCGTCCCCTCCGCCGACCCGTTCGACCCGAATCTCCTCGTGACCCGCCGCTGGGCGCGCGAAGAGGCGGGCGGGGTGGAGATATCCCGCGTCGCGGGCGCGTGGGTGCTCCGCGCCGAGTCCGCGTATCTGCGCTCGGACGACCCCGGCCTCGGCCACGCGCTGATCTACACCCTTGGAGTCGAAAAGGGGTTCGGCGACTCGACCTTCGTCGCCACCCTCGCCGACAACCTCAAAGACACCCCCGTGGACGCCCCGCTCCTCTATGACCGCGCCTTGCTGCCCGCTCTCATAACCGCGCTGAACCGGACTGAAGAATGGGGGAGCTGGAAAATTGCCTGGACAGCCGGGCTCGCCCACGGCGACGGCCTCCTCAAAGCCGAGATCGGCTACGACCTCACCGATAGCCTGAAAATCACCACCGGGGGAGAGTTACCATACGGTTCATCAGAAGGACCAATGGGGGCACTGAGCAGCGCGAGGAGGGTAAGGCTGGGGTTAAGGTATAGTTTTTAGATAGTAAATGTAGGTCGCTTTGAGCGTAGCGAAAGGCGACAAAACCTTAATCGTCATTCCCGCGAAGGCGGGGTTATCCAGTGGTAGGGTGGGCTCGGCCCGCCAATTTACACCTTGCGAGGCTTTGCCTCGCGCTCCTAGCCACCTTTTGAGTGAGCAAAAGGTGGCCCAAAACTCAGCCCGGACCCGTCGCTCGCGCTTTAAAAAGCGCGACCACTTCGTTCCGGCTGGGCC
>SCTA01000038.1 GCA_004322275.1 bacterium | reverse complement strand
CCTCACGCCCCCGCCGTAGCGACCGGTCGCTCGTAGAGCGAGCGGCTCCTTCCGGGCCGAGTTTTGCCCCACTTTTTCGACAAAAAGTGGGGCGCGGGTGCGGGGCGCGCCAAGCCCCGCTACTGTAAAACCTGCGAAGCAAACAAAAGTCACTTGATTCCCGCATGCGCGGGAATGACGGGGTTGCGTGCCGAGCCCGCCCTACACTGCTCAAAAGGTGGCCGGGAGCGCGAGGCAAAGCCCCGCTAGCGTAAAACGATGGGCTGAAAGCCCATCCTACGCTTATACCTTCGAGCCAATAAGACCAATTACAGGAAAAGCCGCCCAGCCGGGCGGCTTTTTTTAATCTCATGGAACTTCCATCCAGTTAATTCTCTATCCCCAGCCCCGGCCTCGCTTCGAGGATATTGATGTAATCCTTCCTGAGGGCCGCTATCGCTCCTTCGAGGTTGTCCACGCCGAGAATCAGCACGGCGTTGTCCAGAATCCTTCCGATCATCGGGTAGAAGTAGCGGATATGTATCTTCGCGCGGGCAAGGGGGCGCATCACCGCCGTCATGCCGCCCGGGTGGTCGGGGGTCTCGACGGCTATGACCTTTGACTCCTCCAGCCGGTAACCCTTGGCGGTGAGAATCTCCCTGGCCTTGGCGGGACTGTCCACGACTATGTGGACGAGGTTTGATTTCCCGCCCAGTATCGCGCTTATGGCCCTTATGTTGATCCCCTCCTCGCCCAGAAGCTCGCTCATGGCGCAAAGATGGCCCGGATCGTCGTCCAGATGGATTGAAAGCTGGGTAATCAGCATGGACCTTACTCCTTGTTCTTTATGAAATCGTAGCCCCTGTCGAACGCCGCGACGCTGGGGGGTATCAGCTTCGGTTTCTTCTCGAAGACAATCGCTATCGCCTTGTGGGCCGCCTCCCGGGAGACGAGCCCGTTGTAGGCGGCTATCGCCCCCAGCATCACGAGGTTCACCGCGCGGGGGTTCTTCACCTCTTCGGCAAGATCGTTCGCGGGCACCCTGACGACAACGAGATCTTCCCTGCCGGGGTCTTTTTCGACGAGGGAGGAGTTGATGAAGAGAAGCCCTCCCGGCGAGACCTTGTTCACGAACTTCGCCAGCGAGGGCTGATTGAGGACGACAAGTATCTCTGGCTCGGAGGCGACCGGAGAGGCTATCTCCTCGTCGCCGACGGCCACGGTGCAGTTGGCCGTGCCCCCGCGCATCTCCGCGCCGTAAACCGGGAGATAGGTGACGTATTTGCCGTCCACCATTGCGGCGGTGGCCAGAGTGTAGCCCATCGAGAGCACCCCCTGCCCGCCGAATCCCGCGAATATAGACTTTATGACCATATCCTATTCCTTTGCCGCCTCGGGAAGGCGCCTTTCGACAAGCACACCGGGGGGGTATGCCTTGGCCATGTTTTCTTCTATGAATTTTATCGAAGCCAGGGGGGAGAGCTTCCAGTTGGTGGGACAGGCACTGACAAGCTCGACTATGGAAAAGCCCCTTCCCTGAAGCTGGCACTCGAAAGCCGAGGCGATAAGCTTCTTGGCCTTTTTAATCTCTTTGGGGGTGGTTATGAGCGCCCTCGCGGCGAAGGCGGTGCCCTCTATCTCGGCGACGAGGTGGGTTATGTCGAGATTGTAACCCTCGCGGCGCGGCTCGCGGCCGAAGGGGGCGGTGGTGGCCTTCATGCCCCTAAGGGTCGTGGGAGCCATCTGGCCCCCCGTCATCCCGTAGATGCCGTTGTTGACGAAAATTATAGTTATGTTCTCGCCCCTCGCCGCGGCGTGGATCGTTTCGGCGGTGCCTATGGCGGCGAGGTCGCCGTCGCCCTGGTAGCTGAAGACGACAGCGTCGGGCCACCTGCGCTTTATGCCGGTCGCGATGGCGGCTCCGCGCCCGTGAGCGCCCTCGACGAAATCGCAGTCGAAGTAGTTGTAGGCGAGGACGGCGCAACCGGCGGGAGCGACGCCTATCGCGCGCTCGCCGATACCCATCTCCTCGAAGACTTCGGCCACCAGCCTGTGGACTATCGAGTGGCCGCAGCCGGGGCAATAGTGGAAAGCGGCGTCCTTGAGGTATTTTGGCCGCGAATAAACCTTCTGCATCGTCTTTACCCCTGTCAAATCGGCCTGAAATGCTGGCAATAGCGGTTCGTGATTACCTTGGCCAGATCCCTCGGCGTCGGGCTGGTGCCGCCGGGACGCCCGTAGAAGTGGACGCTGGCCTTGCCTTCGACGGCCAGCCTTACGTCCTCTATCATCTGCCCCGCGTTAAGCTCGAAGACCAGAAAATCCTTCGCGGTCTTGGCCGCTTCGGCAATAGCCGCGGAGGGGAAGGGCCAGAGGGTTATCGGGCGGAGGAGGCCGACCTTCAACCCCTCCTTCCTTACGCGCCGGATGGCGCCCTTGGCGATGCGGGCGGCGGTACCGAAGGCGACTATGACCATCTCGGCGTCTTCGAGCTCAAAGCCTTCCCAGCGGACTTCGTTCGCCGAGATGAGGCTGTATTTTCGCTGGAGCTTCCAGTTGTGCTCCTCCAGATCCTTCGGTTCGAGAATCAGGGAGAGGCGCACCCGGGACTTTCTCTTGCCCAGCCTGCCGGTGACGGCGTAATCCTTCTCCGGCAGGTCTTCGACCTTTATCATGGGGGGGAGGGTGACGGGCTCCATCGTGTTGCCCATCATGCCGTCCGCCATGATCATCACCGGGGTGCGGTACTTGTCGGCGAGGTCGAAGGAGAGGTAAGTGAGATCGGCCATCTCCTGCACGTTGCCGGGGGCAAGGACGATCATCCGGTAATCGCCGTGGCCGCCGCCGCGCGTACACTGGAAATAGTCGCTCTGGCTGCCCGCGATGTTCCCGAGACCCGGCCCGCCGCGCACGACGTTTGCTATGACGGCGGGAAGCTCGTGGCCCGCGAGGAAACTCAGGCCCTCCTGCTTGAGGCTTATTCCGGGGCTCGACGAACTGGTCATCGCCCTGCCGCCTGCCGCGGAAGCCCCAAGCACCATGTAAATCGAGGCTATCTCGCTCTCGCCCTGTATGAAGGTGCCTCCTACCTCCGGCATCCTCTCGGCCATGTACTCCGGCACGTCGTTCTGGGGGGTAATGGGATATCCGAAATAGTAGCGGCACCCGGCGCGGACGGCGGCTTCGGCCATCGCGTTGTTGCCTCTCATCAATAGCTTATTAGTCACGCCACACCTCGATGATGGCTTCGGGGCATACCAGCGCGCAGATGGCGCAGCCGGTGCAGTCTTCGCCGGACTGCTCCGCGGGATAATACCCCTTGTCGTTGTACTCCTTTGAGATCCGAAGAACCCCCCTGGGACAGAATTCAACGCAAAACCCGCAGGATTTGCACTGATCTCTGTCGATTTCGACCTTTCCCTTCGCTGGCATCTTGCTCTTCGCGCTCCGGGCGGCAAATTACCGCCAAAGGGCCTGACGGACAGCCCTTGTGAATCCCCTGAAACCGACCGGGCCGGGTTCGGGCGTTCCCTGTGATTTTTGAAAAAACGAAACTGCATTTTCACCAATAAAGAATCCGCGGTCAAACAAAATGCGCCGGGCCGCCAAATCCCCTGCTGCCTGCGGCGATTTTCCAGAGATAACAAGCGTTTTGATTTCGCCTCGGTCCGCTTTCCCCCGCCGCGAAAGCGTATTTTAAAGGCGGCCGCGAAGGAAAAAATACGGAGAAAACCGTTCTTTCCCGAATTTTTCAGGAGTTTCCGCCTGCGGAATGGAGCCCCCCTGCCCGCGGTGAATCGTTTTTTTGCTGTTTGCCTTTTGACGGCGGGGTAATTTCTGCCGCGAGGACTGAGGGCGAAGCTAAAATACTTTACGTGGACGTTAGCTTTATTTGTCTTCACCACATAGAATTTTGCCTTAATCAAAACATGCCGTCAGCCCCCGTCTTTCCGTGCTTTTTTAATATTGCCTTTAATTGCGGGTACTTATGCTTCTTTGGCGGCGAGGCGGTTCCAAATGGCGCCAATCCGTAGGTTTTCAGTAAAAATTTGGGCCAAAATGTTTGACGAGCGTAAAAAGTCAGTGTTAGAAGTGCTGGATTACCTTACCAACCACCCGACCGGTAGGAGTTTTTAGTTTTAATGAGCGTGAGTCCCGTACAATTAAAAGTGGATGGCGTCAGTCTCAGCTTCGGCGGGATAAACGCGCTCACACACGTTGGCTTTGAAGTCCTGAAAGGGGAGATATTCTCCATTATCGGACCCAACGGCGCAGGCAAGACCTCGATGCTCAACTGCGTCAGCGGCCGCTACAAGCCGCAGAAGGGTTCGATAACCTTCGAGGGGACGGAGCTTGCGGGAAAGCCCCCTGCCATCCGCGCAAAGCTCGGCATCGCCCGCTCCTTCCAGAACATCGCCCTCTTCAAGGGAATGACCGTGATGGACAACCTCCTCATCGGGCGGCACATCCATCTCAAGTGCGGCTTTCTGCGCGGCGGCCTTTTCCTCGGCCCCTGCAAGAAGGAGGAGATACGCCACCGGGAGTTCGTCGAGGACATCATCGACTTTCTCGAAATCGAGCACATAAGGCAAAAGGTGGTCGGGACTCTGGCCTACGGCCTGCAAAAGCGCGTCGAGCTTGCCCGGGCGCTGGCGGTCGATCCGAAGCTCCTGCTACTCGACGAGCCGATGGCGGGGATGAACCTCGAAGAGACGGAGGACATGGTCCGCTACATCCTCGACATCAATCAGGAGCGCGGGGTCACCGTCGTCCTCGTCGAGCACGACATGGGCGTCGTCATGGACATCTCCGATCACGTCGTAGTCCTCGATTTCGGCATGCGCATCGGACTGGGCACTCCCGAGGAAGTGCAGAAACACCCCGACGTCATCCGCGCCTACCTTGGCGACGAGCATTCCATCTACATCGGAAGATAGGCAGGCGCTCCCATGACCTTCAGCGACAAAGCGAACACCTTTCCCAAGCTCCTCCAGAGAAACGCCGAAAAATTCGGCAAAAACAAGGTCGCCCTGCGCGAGAAGGATTTCGGCATCTGGCAGTCCTTCACCTGGCAGGATTATTCCGACCACGTAAAGTATTTCTGCCTCGGCCTGGTCTCTCTGGGGCTAAAGAAGAGCGACACCATCGCGATTATCGGCGACAACCGCCCGGAATGGCTCTTCGCGGAGCTTGCGGCGCAGAGCGCCGGAGCCATAGGCATAGGCATCTATCAGGACGCCATCCTCAAGGAGGTCTCCTACATCATCAACCACGCCGGTTCCAGGTTCATCGTGGCGGAGGATCAGGAGCAGGTGGACAAGGTTCTCGACATGATCGACGACCTGCCCACCGTGGCGAAGGTTATCTACACCGATTCGCGCGGGATGAGGAAGTACGAGGACGACCGGCTCATCTTCTTTCCCGAGGTGGAAAAGCTCGGCAGGGAGTTTGAAAAGCAAAACCCCGGCCAGTACGAGTCGATGGTCAACATAACAAGCCCCGACGACCCGGCGCAGATCTGCACCACCTCCGGCACCACCGGAAACCCCAAGCTGGCCGTGCTTTCCCACCGCAACATGCTCAGCATGGCGGCCAACCTCGGCGCGGTCGATCCCAAGTACGAGACCGACCAGTTCGTCAGCTTCCTGCCCCTGCCCTGGATCGGCGAGCAGATGATGTGCGTCGCGAGCGCGCTCCTTTTCGGCTTCACCGTCAATTTCCCCGAGGAGCCGGAGACGGCGACCGAAAACATACGGGAGATAGGCCCCCACGTAATCTTCAGCCCCCCCCGGGTCTGGGAGAACCTCGCGGCGACCGTCCAGGTGAAGATAATGGACGCCTCCTGGCTGAAGCGCTACGTCTACAACAGGCTCCTGCCCGTCGGCTACGAGTGGGCGGACCTGAAATTCCGTAAAACCCCCCCGACCTTCGGCCAGAAGCTGCGCTACGGGTTCGCATGGGTAATCCTCTTTCGGGCGCTTAAGGACAGGCTCGGCTTTTCCCGGATACGCTCCGCCTCCACCGGTGGCGCGGCGCTCGGCCCCGACACCTTCCGCTTCTTTCACGCCCTCGGCGTCAACTTAAAGCAGATTTACGGGCAGACGGAAATCTCCGGCATCTCCTGCATCCACCGCGACGGCGACGTAAACTTCGACTCGGTGGGCATGCCGATACCCGAGACCGAGGTGAAGATAGTCAACGCCGACCCGGAGGGCGTCGGAGAGGTCGTCTCAAAGTCCCCGGCCCTCTTCCACGGCTACTACAAGAACCCGCAGGCCACCGAAGAGACGATTCTGGAAGGGTGGCTCTACTCGGGCGACGCGGGCTACTTCGACGAGAGGGGCCACCTCATCATCATCGACCGCATGAAGGACATTATGACCCTGGCGAGCCAGGAGCGGTTCAGCCCCCAGTTCATCGAGAACAAACTTAAGTTCAGCCCCTACATAAAGGAAACCGTCTGCATCGGCAACGGCCGCGATTACATAATGGCGATGATCTGCATCGACTACGGGATCGTCGGAAAATGGGCGGAAGACAACCGCATAGGCTATACGACCTACACCGATCTCGCGGGCAAGAAGGAAGTCTACGATTTCATCGAGCGCGAGGTCGAAAAGGTCAACGAGACCCTCAAGCCTTCGCAGAGGATCAAGAAATTCCTCCTCCTGTACAAGGAGCTTGACGCCGACGACGACGAACTGACCCGCACCCGGAAGGTGCGCAGGGGTTTCATCGACGAAAAGTACGCCGATATCATAAACGCCGGGTACGGCGGAGAAGAGACGATCCACATCGACACCCTGATAAAGTATCAGGACGGCAAAACCTCGCGCCTTCGGACCGACATAGCGGTTCGCGCGCTTGAGGCATGAGCAAAGAGGAACGATGAAAGAGTTTTTGCGTTCAAGGATCTTCGGCTGGGCTGCTTTTGCGGTCATTACGATAGCCGTCCTGGCGTTTCTGTCGCTTTCCGAGACCGCCCGCTCGAAGGGCATCTCGGGGACGCTTATCCTCCAGCTCTTCATAAGCGGCATCTCCTTCGGCTCGATTTACGCTCTCGTGGCCCTCGGGTTCGCCATAATCTACAAGGCCACCAGCGTCGTGAACTTCGCCCAGGGGCAGTTCCTGATGATAGGGGCCTACTCCTGCTTCGGCATTCTGAGCAACCTCACCTCCACGACCTCGATTCCGTGGGTCTGGGCGATAATCCTCTCTCTCGTCTTCGCAATCGTGCTCGCGATGGTGGTGGAAAGGCTGATTCTGCGGCCGATGATCGGCGAGCCGATTATCTCCATCATCATGGCCACCATCGGCCTCTCCTACGTCCTTCGGAGTATCGCCACGGCCATCTGGGGGACCGACCCGCAGTACTTCTCCCCGAAGCTCTTTCCTGACAAGACCGTTTCGGTGGCGGGGCTCAACCTGCCCTACGAGTACATCTGGGGGTTTTCGCTTTCCATCACCCTCCTTTGCCTCTTCGGCCTCTTCTTCAAATACTCCAAGGCCGGGATAGCGATGCGCGCCACCGCCTTCTCCAATCAGGTGGCCCTCTCGATGGGGATAAGCGTGAAGAACATCTTCGCCCTCTCCTGGTGCATCTCCGCCGTGGTCTCCTTCATAGGCGGGATACTTTTGGCGAACATAACCGCCGTGAGCGTGGACCTGGGCTATATGGGGCTCAAGGTCTTCCCGGCGGTGATTCTGGGCGGGCTGGATTCGGTGCTCGGGGCGGCGATAGGCGGAATAGTGATAGGCGTCCTCGAAAACCTGAGCGACGGCGTCGTCTCCAAGCTCTTCGGCCTTCAGGGGATAAAGGAAGTCGCCCCTTTCGTATTTCTGGTGATAATTCTGATGATAAAGCCGTACGGACTTTTCGGCACCGAAGAAATAGAGCGGGTCTAGCAGATGAGTGTCAACCATTGCGGCGATTTCAAAGAGACCTACGCGCAGGACATGCGTTTTCTCCAGACCAATTTCATCCGGTTCTGGGTCTACGGTCTCGTCCTTCTGCTTTTGTTTCTGCCCCTCTTCAAGTTCGGGCAAATTATCTACTACACCAGCCTTGTCGGCGTCGCGGTGGTCGGAGCCGTCGGCCTGAACATAGTCACCGGCTTCACCGGCCAGATTTCGCTTGGGCAGGGAGCCTTTCTGGGAGTCGGGGCCTTTTCCTGCGCGTACTTCATGCGCGCCTGGGGGGTCTCCTTCTGGCTCGCCATGCCTATGGCCGGGGTTACAACCGCCTTCGTGGGCATGATCTTCGGCATACCGAGCCTCAGGCTCAAGGGGCTCTACCTCGCCATAGCCACCCTGGCCGCGCAGTTCATCATCGAATACGCCTTTTTGCTCCCCAGCCTGGAAAAGGTAACCGGCGGGGCCTACGGCGCGAAGTTTCCCCCGGTCATGCTCTTCGGCAACAAGGTCAGTTCCGACGTGTCCATTTACTACATCATCGTCATAGTGGCGATACTCACCGTGCTCTACGCCTCCAACCTCTTTAGAAGCCGCGACGGCAGGGCCTTCGTTGCGGTGCGCGACCATTACCTCTCGGCGGAGATAATGGGGATAAACCTCTTCAAGTACCGGCTTCTCTCCTTCGCCATCAGCTCCTTTTTCGTCGGGATAGCGGGCTGCCTGATGGGGCTTTTGTCTTACGGAACCGTCATGGCCGAAGAGTTCACCATAAAGCTCTCCATCGAATATCTGGCGATGATAATCATCGGCGGCATGGGCAGCGTAATCGGGTCGATCTTCGGGGCGATCTTCATGACTCTCTTCCCTCTTTCCCTGACGCTGCTCTCGAACGCCCTCGCCTCCTCCTACCCTTCGGTTTCGGCGCTTATTCTCAGCATCAACGAGGGGGTCTTCGGCCTCGTGGTGATACTCTTTCTGATTTTCGAGCCGGACGGCATGGCTCACCGGTGGAGACAGATCAAGGCGTACTGGAAACTTTTCCCCTTCAGCTACTGAGAAGGGTTCGCGGTTTCTTTATTCGGCCTTCGAGGGAGGGCTATTTACTTTCTTTTAATCTGGAAACTTTTCATAACGGAGAAGGAAATGAAAAAGATACTGTCTTTATTTTCCGCTGTCGCGATTCTGGGTATCTCAACCTTCGCGGCGGCCGCCGACGTAATCAAGATCGGCCACCTCGCCGCCCTCACCGGCCCGACCTCCGACGTCGGCACCAGCTACGCCGAAGGCGTGCGCGCCTACGCAGATTACATCAACTCCAAGGGCGGCGTGAACGGCAAGAAGATCGAAGTGCTCACCCGCGACTACGCCTACGACAAGAAGACCGCCGTCACCCTGTACCGCAGCCTCGTCGCCGACGGCATCATCGCCCTGCAGGGGTGGGGAACGGCGGATACCGAAGCGCTCAAGGACCAGGTCAACGTAGACAAGATTCCCGACCTCTCCGCCTCCTACTCCGCCAACCTGACCAACCCCGCCGACGCGCCCTACAACTTCTTTATCGCGGCGGATTACACCACCCAGCTTCGCGGCGCTCTCAAGTACGCCAAGGACAACTGGAAGGAGAGCCGCAAGCCCAGGGTGGCTTTCGTCTACCCCAACCACCCCTACGGCATCGCCCCGATCAAGGGAGCCAAGGCCTACGCCGAAGAGATCGGTTTCGAGATACTGACCGACGAAAACGTCGCCCTCAACGCCCAGGAAGCCACCACCCAGATACTGAGCCTTAAAAACGGCGCTCCCGATTTCGTCTGGATAGGCGGCACCACGGCCTCCACCTCCGTCATCCTCAAGGGCGCGAAGCAAAACGGCCTCAAGACCCAGTTCATCATCAACATCTGGGGCAACGACGAATCCCTTCCCAAGCGCGCCGAAGGCGCGGAGGAGGGCGTCTGGGGCCTTCACGCCAATTCCGCCTACGAGGACGACGCGCCCGGCATGAAGGCAATCAAGGAAGTGACCAAGGGCGTCCCCCAGACCATCCACTACATCCGCGGCTGGGTCTCCATGATGGTCATGACCGAGGCGCTCAAGATCGCCGACAAGGCCGGGAAGCTCAGCGGCGAAGGGATCAAGGAAGCCCTCGAAACCCTCAAGAATTTCGACACCGGCGGCCTCACCGCGCCGGTGACCTTCACCGCCACCGACCACCGTCCCAACATGTCCGTCAAGATATTCACCTTCAAGAGCGGTCAGCTCAAGAAGGTCGCGTCCGTCGAGCTTGAAAGACGCGCCGACTGGCTGGGCCTGTAATAAAAATCGCCTCCGGGGGAGCCTCCGGGCTCCCCCTCTTTTCCAGTAAGCCTTCCTTAGAGGGCTTACTGGAAAAGGCAACCGGGCTTTTGGAGAAAACAGGTAATGCTGAAGGTAAACAACATAGAAGTCGTCTACAACGACGTCATCCTCGTCCTCAAGGGGCTTTCCCTTTCCTGCGAGGAGGGAAAGATAACCACCCTCCTCGGCGCTAACGGCGCGGGCAAATCCACCACCCTGAAGGCGATCAGCGGCCTTCTAAAGGGCGAGGAGGGCGAGGTTACCGAGGGAACGATAGAGTTCAAGGGCGAGGTGATCAACGGCATTCCCCCCGAGAAGATCGTCCGCAAGGGCATCTTTCAGGTCATGGAGGGCCGCCGCGTCTTCGAGGACCTCGACATCGTAGAGAACCTGCGCTGCGGCGCGTACACCAGAAGCGACAGGGCGGGCGTGAAGCGCGACCTCGAACTGGTCTTCGACTACTTCCCGCGCCTCCGCGAGCGCAGAAAGTCTCTCGCGGGCTACCTCTCCGGCGGCGAGCAGCAGATGCTGGCCATAGGCAGGGCGCTGATGGCCCGGCCAAGCCTCCTTCTCCTCGACGAGCCCAGCCTCGGCCTCGCGCCCCTCCTCGTGAAGGAGATTTTCTCGATAATCTGCAAGATAAACGAGGAGGAGAAGGCCACCATCCTTCTGGTTGAGCAGAACGCCAACCTCGCCCTCCAGGTCGCCTCCTTCGGCTACATAATGGAGAACGGCAAGGTGGTGCTCGACGGCCCCTGCGAAAAGCTGCGGGAAAATCAGGACGTGAAGGAGTTCTACCTCGGCATCGGCGAGAGCGGAACGAAGCGCTCCTTCAAAAACGCGAAACACTACAAGCGGCGCAAGCGCTGGTTATCATAAGGATTAGCTGATGGACCGCACTTCCGGACTTTTCTCTCCCGAAACCGAGGGGCTTTCGCCCGAAGCCAGAAGGGCTTTTTTCGAGGGCGAGGTAAAGAAGGTTATCGCCCACGCCTATGCAAACGCTCCGGCGGTGAAGGCGCTTTTCGCCAGGACGGGGATAAAGCCCGGCGACATCAAATCGCTCGACGACCTCGCACTCGTGCCCGTAACACCTAAGGCGGAGCTGGTGCGGATGCAGGCCGAGAATCCCCCCTTCGGCGGCCTTCTCGCCGTTCCCGTGAACCGGATACGGCGCATCTTCCGCTCGCCCGGCCCGATAAGCGACCCGCAGGGAATCGACGAGGGGTGGGGGTGGGAGGAAGCGCTCTTCGCCACCGGCTTTCGGCAGGGCGACATAGCCATCAACACCTTCTCCTACCACATGACCCCGGCGGGGATAATGTTCGACGACTCGCTCGGCAGGCTCGGCTGCGCGGTGATACCCACCGGCATCGGCGAGCGCGAGGCGCAGGTCGATATTCTCAAGACCTACTGCGTCTCCGGCTACGTGGGGATGGCCTCCTTCCTCCTCCAGATAGGGCAAAAGGCGATCGAGCTAGGCCTCGACCCCCGGAAGGACCTCGCCCTGCGCGCCGCCTTCTCCACCGCCGAGCCCCTGCCGGATTCGCTCAGAAACGCCGTGGAGGACATGTTCGGCCTCGTCTGCAGACAGGGCTACGGCACCGCCGACTGCGGCTGCCTCGCCTACGAGTGCTACCACCGGGGCGGGATGCACCTGACTTCGCGCGCCTGGGTCGAAATCGTTGACCCGACGACCGGAAAGCCGATGGCGGACGGAGAGATCGGCGAAGTCGTCGTCACCCTCTTCAACGAAGCCTACCCGCTGATCCGCTTCGGCACCGGCGACCTTTCCGTGATCGACGCCTCGGCGTGCCCCTGCGGGCGAAAGAGCCCCAAGCTGCGCGGCTGGCTCGGCAGGGCCGACCAGCTCGTGAAGGTGAAGGGCCAGTTCGTACACCCCGGGCAGGTCCAGAAGGCGCTGGCCGACTTCCCCCAGTTCGCCAAATACCGCGCCGTCGTCACCCGCGCCGACAACAAAGACATCCTCGAAATATTGATCGAAGCGGCGAACGTTGAAGGTGGAGTAGACAAGGCGCTGGAAAAGAAAATCCGCGACATTCTGAGGATTGGAGGAACGGTAAAATTCGTCCCGCCCGGAACTTTGCCAAGCGACGGAAAGGTCCTCGAAGACAAAAGGGTGTGGGAGTAGAGAGAGCGATGAAAGAGAAACTTTGCTTTGTGCAATTCCTTCACCCCGGTGGTGAGTCTCGCCCGAGGAAGGGGGAAAAGCAAATTGGTTGGAACACAGGATCGCATAAACGTAAGTTTCTCGTCAGCCCCGGTAGCTACATCGAAAAATTGGAAGGCGTCAAAAAGGAAACCGAAGAACTGTGCTTTTGGGGAGAGTGGGAACCGCCTTCTGGAGTAACGCCTATTTCGAGTAGCACCCCTCAGAATGGCTTACCAAACTGCTTTCATTTCCCCTATTACGTTTCTTCACGACCAGATGAAGTGCAAAACACCGATCCTTTTGTGTTCGGTGGCCCTTTCCTTTATTCAAATTGCATGCAATGGTCCCAGCAGCGCGGAAGCTGGAATTCATTACACAATCTTGCAAATGGGAGCGTTATCCTGTTTGGATCAAATATGGGAGGTTTTTTTATCCTCGACACCGTTTTTGTAGTAAAAAATTCAGTTGAAATTACGGGAAACAATCTCAATGTTTTCCAGAGCTTGCCTAAGTCATTCAAGGCCGCTACGCTTACCCTGCTAACGGCTCCTAAAGAAGGCGAGAACTTTCGGCTGTATTTCGGGGCAACTCTTGAGAAACCTCAGGATGGAATGTTCAGCTTCTTCCCAGCCCAGAGAAAAGAAAATTGCTCCAAAGGATTTCAAAGGCCGGTGATTGAGCTTAATGGGATAATCGCTAACAAACAGAAGCAAGGCTACGGGTTGAATATCCAGACGCGTGGAAATGCAGGAGTGGTTAAAAAGCTTTGGGAAAAAGTCGTCAATCAGGTGATTGAACAAAAATGCGTTCTCGGAACCTATGCTGAGGAGCCAACGCTGGAAGCAAACGATTCCAAAGGAAAAAGTGGCCACCAGCCGACTGGATGTTCTCCGGCTGGATGCTTAAGAAAAGGGGCTGTCCTAGATAACTAAAAATATCTAGGATTGGTTCATGAGAAAGAGCAGGCTAAGCTGGGGCAAGCAAGAGCGGTTGATCGAGCACTTTGTAGCCGGGACTACAGCAAGGACA